>CAXRJY010000100.1:0-4160 GCA_964230915.1 Candidatus Poseidoniaceae archaeon
ATGCCAGAGATGCAGCTTCGCAAACCGGGGACCTGAGTGGCCTTTCACCAGTTGATATTGAGGTCTTGGCATTGGCATTGGAGAACACAGCGACTCTTCATACCGACGACTACCGATTGCAGAACATCGCTCGCAATGCAGGTCTAGAAGTAAAGCCGGTCAATACAGAAGGGATTGGAAAGGTATGGCGCTGGGAGTTACGTTGCACAGGTTGCAGGGCAAGTACTGATGTAGATTCAAAGAGTGACGTCATTCCTGATTGCGATATCTGTGGAAGTCCTCAGAAGCTCAAGAAGGCAAGATGAATCAAAGGGCGTTTGAATCCAGAGTTATTCATTCCTCAGCATCGAGTGCTTCGAGAGCCTCAACCTTGGAACGCAGGCTTTTGGTATCCATTCCAGCAGGATCGATACCAACCGCTTTGGCTCTCTCTGCAAGTGCTTGCTCAGGAGTTCTTCCTCCTGCTTCGAGGTCTGCTTGAGTATCTCGTGGTAGTTCAGTGACTTCTTTGAGGCCCTTGTGAAATTCGCCCTTGGATTGACCGATTGAGCGAGCCATCTTGGGAAGGCGTTCCGCTCCAAACAGGATGAAGAAGAATACCAGAATGATGATGAGTTCAGTGGAACCCAGTGAGCCGACCATTTCTCTCCCTCATCACTGCCGTGTGGTCTTCAGTGTTCAAACGTTGCTACTCTCAACCCCCTGAAACCGGCGGAAGTAAGGCCAGTTCAGAACCGTCGTTCAAGATTGCATCAGCAGAGCACATTTCACCATTGATGGCAAAGGTCAATCCTGCATTCAGCCAATTGCTGATACCTAATTTTTCAAGCACCATCAGCGGCGTAGTGTTTTCTTCAAATGTCATCATTTGAGACTTCCAACCGAGTTGTTCTGCCAAAGGGCCGAAACAGATGATGCTGACCTGCATGCTACCTCCTGAGGCAGGTGGTTCTTCAGTATGTGTATAATGGCCTTGCTTATGATTCAGAACATTATCGCGGCTTCATGGCGGCGGTCCTTGAGGCACAGAGCGTGTGGAAGATATACGAAACCGGTTCGAACCGAGTAGAGGCTCTCAGAGATCTGAATGTCTCCATCCAAAATGGAGAAATGGTTGCTGTGATGGGCCCAAGCGGTTGTGGTAAGACCACACTGCTCAACTGTTTATCCGGTCTCGATGATCTGACAGCAGGAGAGGTCTTGGTCGAAGGTTCAGCCTTGTTCAGTTCGGGAGACCGAATCAGAACCAAGCTCAGGGCGGAACATTTTGGTTTCATCTTTCAGAGTTTCAATCTGATTCCAGTTCTTAGTGCGGTGGAGACTGTCGAGATGCCACTCCAACTGGCTGGGATTGGGAAAAATGAGGCACGTGAAAGAGCCTTGGAGGCTTTGGATCTCGTGGGGCTGAAAGATTGGGCGAGTCACCGACCGATGGAATTGAGTGGTGGGCAACAACAGAGAGTCACAATCGCTAGAGCATTCGTGCATGAGCCAGCATTGATACTCGGCGATGAACCAACCGGGAATCTTGATTCAAAGACCAGTGAGGAAGTGATGCAACTACTGTTCCGTCTGAACAAGGAGAAGGGAACCACGATGCTGGTGGTCACTCACGATGCAGACATTGCATCCAGGTGCAGTCGTGTTCTACACATGGACGATGGTCGAATTGTCAAGGATGAACGGTCCGAAGAGGAATGAACGGGGGTGTTGACCTGTCAGAATGGCTGCTGTTCGGAGTGGGTTTCGGCCTACATCTGTTCTGGGTCTGTCTGGCACAATTCGCAACAAACCCTGACCTGCGGCGCCTACCTGTTACCAAGCATGCTCTGATCATTGTACTAACTCCACTTCTGGCCTCTATCACGCTTTATTTCTCAGATTCAAGTGGCCTCGGCCTCTTCACATCATCTTGTCTTTCACTCGTGGTCGGTATCTTGACCCATCAGGGATTGTTGGTGCTGCTTTCACCTCGGCATCTGGTGATGTGGAGATTAGCGGTCAGGAATTTGACTCGAAGAAGAAGGAACACTGCTTTGATGATAATTGGATTGTTGGTTGGTTCTGCAATGGTCTCCTCAAGCCTTGTGGTGGGAGACTCGATGGATGCAACCATAAGTGCCGAGGTGTTTCTTCGACAGGATACTTCGGATATCGAGATATTCGGTGTCGATCCATTCACTGGGACGAGAATGGAATTGAATGAATCGAGAATGAGGCAACTCGGCGAATTATTGGAAATGGAACCTGAAAGCAAAGGTCTGTTCGATGGATTCTCACTCGGCCGCACGAAAAGTATCTCTGTGTTCAACAATGAAACGCAGTTGGGTGAACCTGATGCAACATGGTGGTCGATGGATCCAGAGTTGGATGAGCAGGGAGATTGGAGTCTGATAGGTGGAAAGGGAGGAATCTCATACAGCGACCTTGCTCATGAAGAAGCAGTGTTGGGATATTCGATATTCGTCGCCAATCAGGTGCTTGCAGATTCAATCGAGGCTGAAGAAGGCGATACAGTAATTGTCTCTTGGAGTACCTATGATGAATTCGGCGTTAGAACTCGTCATTCTGAGAATCTGACACTCTGGAAGATTCTGCCAACTCAAGGTGCAGGAGCGGTGGAAGGAAGCAAGGGTGGCGCAATGTTCTCTACTCTGTCAACCGCACAATCCATGCAGGACGCGCTTGATGAAGTCAATCTGGTGAGAATCTCCGCAACCGGTGGAATTGATGACAGTCTAGAAGCGGAGGAGAAGTTGTATCCTATTGTTGAGAGATTGTTGGACCAGACTTTGATCGCTGAAGATGCTGGGTTATTCGCCGAGGGAGACAAAGAACTCGGGATGATTTCGGTAGGTCGCAGCAATGCCGTTGGTAGGTTGGAAGGGAGCATGACGAGGGAGTTACGCAATTATTCTCTCGAATTGGGCGATGATGTTGCCCTCTCAGAGTTGTTACAAGCTCCACTATTTGGAATCAGGCAATCAGGAGTGCCATTGACTGGCTTGCAATCCTCTGATGTGAGCGGTTTCATCAGTGAGGAGGATGCTCACTGGTATCTTCATCCTGGAGGAGTGACCCTTGAAACAAGCAGTGGAGATATGGAGGCGTGGGAAACCCCTGCAGATTCGTTGTTACGTTCTGCCATCTTACACGGAGAAGGATTACTGGTCGCTCATGATGGGGGATTGACAAGTATTGTTGGTGATGATGTCACAGAGCATGAAGTTCCCACAGGTCAGGTTATGGGGATTGCTCAATTCGTGGATGAGTATCACATCCTTGTGTTGTTGGATGACGCTCCTGCTTTGTATCATTCATCGAATTTGGAATCCTGGACAGAGGATGTTCTCCCAGAGGGAGCATTGGACACAGTTCTGGATGGCGGCCTGTTCCACAGTACTGATGGTCTTGTCTTGCATCTAGAGGGGCTGCTCGATGTAGAGACATGGGTAAGGGAAGGTCAAGTGTGGGAGTTATTGGCGAGTGGTCCGCATGAGGCATTACAACTGAAAGCAGACGGTTTCACTCTGTCTTCGGATAGATTGGAGCGTTTTGATTCTACAACAGCCACCTCTATTGGGTTGGCTGACCTCGATGTTTTCTCTTGGAATGATCAAGATGTTTGGCTTTCAGATGGCAGTATCTGGACCTATGATGGTTCTCAATTCTCTGAAACATTGACAACGGCTCCAGAGACTTGTGATGGAACTGCTTTCAGCCTATCACAAGGGATTCTAGCCTGTTCCTCTCAGATAGGAGCGGTTATCTTGGAACATGGAAATGAGAGTATTCGTATTCCGAGATTGACTGAGTTGGAAGGAATCGGAACGATTCCATTGTTCGTTATTGCGGCTTCAGGGGAATTCGAAGGCCTTCCAGAGGCAATGGAAGATGAAGTGCGATTGAGCCCTTGGTTAGATGATGCAATCACAGGAGTCGATGAATTGACTCTGACAGGTTTTCTTGCAGCCAGCAGGGGAAACAACACTGGTATTCAGTTGCTCATAGGTGAGGCGATTCCTCCCATTCCCAGCGCCCCTGGGCAGGCAGGTATGGCTGAAGTCATCATCGGTGTCGTCAATTTCAGCACAGCAGAGATTCTTTCTGCAGCATCTGAAGATGAACGCAGTCTGCTACTTTTCACTTCAAACTCATTC
>CAXRJY010000101.1:0-2975 GCA_964230915.1 Candidatus Poseidoniaceae archaeon
TAATGCATCAGGATACAATTCAACTAGAGGTCCGGTGTCTATTCCAGAATGAGTTGTCAAAATAGCATCGATACTCATGGCATCTTCTTCAAGTTCCATCAATGCCTCAATTGCGGAGCGGTCAATGTCGCTTTCGTGTAGTGCCATGGAAGGTTGACCATCTCTGAAAACCATGTAGCCAATTCGAGGAAGACCTGCTTCAGGTCGGCGCTCGATTCGAATGTATCCATCGCCTTCGCTGGCGATAAGGTCTCTGACCATTATCTGGAGAACATCAGCGCCCCCTCGTCGAGTTTCCTCGATACGCCCGGGAGGTAATTGAACCATTTTGGTGCCCCTGAAACATCTTGGGTTCTCGGGCGGCATTTGAATGTCTGCCACGCCTCCACTATGTGGAGGCGGGATTTGGGCCCTTGGAAAGTGTGCGGATTGTAAGAACACAGCGTTCATCATCAACCTCCTTACAGCCTCATTTTGACCGCCATGTCACCGCCGTTAGATGCAGTTCAAAGGAGTCATCTGAGTGCTGGAATGGAGGAATTCAATGAAGGTCGTTTCTGGCACGCCCATGAGGATTGGGAAGAGTTGTGGAAATCCTTGAAATCCGAATCCTTTGAACAGAGGTATATCGATGCTCTTCAAGGTTTGATTCAAACCGCAGCTTTACTCTTTCAATATCAAAGATGCAACCTCAGAGGAGTTGAGAATATGTGGAGTAAATGTACGGCTAAACTCGGTGCCCCGTCAACCCCACTTTTTCCTTCATTATGGGGTATTGATGTCACCCGCCTTCTCCATGAATTATCAGAGTTTGTCGATGCAGCAATAATTGAGGACTGGGGTCTGATAGCGACAAATATCCAAATCCATCCAATGGCAGAGTGAAAGCATGAGTTTTATCGATCCACCTGAAGGCTTCACATTGTTCAGAGATACGGTCAGAGGTCGTTCCTTATCTCGCCCTCATGAGATTCAGATATTGCTGGTCACCGTCTTCTGGTCATTGTTGTTTGCAGCGCTGTGGTTGTGGTTGGAACAAGGCTTGTGGAGCATGGTTGTGATTCCATTGGCTTTGTTGAGTATTGCTTTTGGCAGCAATTCGCTGGCCCGATTCAGAAATGCTCCTTTGGCGGTCAATGACTCCCATCCTTGGTTGGAGCATGGAGGCCCAGAAGATGCGAAAGTCATGCTCTGTACCGGTAGCGGTTGGAAAGATGTCGGTGATTTCAATCTTCAAGTCGTAGCGAGACAATTGTCTCGGGAACTTGTGATTACTCAGGATGATGATGGCCGTACTGAGTTCGGGCTGTGGTTGTTTTCCAAAAGTAGTGAGGTGGAACTGAGTCTGCATATGAGTCTGTTACGTGAAGCGGTTGCTCTTCGCAATATGTACAATGGTTCAGGTGATGATTTTGAAGGTGCTCGAAAGCATGAGGGAGCGGAATCAGGGTTACTTGAAAGAGAGTGGTTAGACACTTCTCCTGGGCAGAGTGAATTGGAGTTCGGTGCATTGCTACGTACCCGCGGTAATGCCTCCAAAGATTCAGAAAACGCAGAAGATTGATACTTCGTCCATCGGCCCACATAAACGATAATCGATGTCTTGGCGTGAATCATTGGAGGAACTCCCCAAGTCTCAGCGTCAGTTGATTCTCGGTGGTGGACTCTCACAACGGTTTGTGAAATGGCCTTTGGACATTACCCATCCGGCAATCATCGGAGCCTTGTACGGGTTGTTGGTTGGCTTTTCCTTGATACTTCCCATTGGCCAGTTGAGCGGCTGGGAATTTGGCTCATGGTGGAAGACATTCACAGTCACTACCTTGTTCCTGATGATGACTACTGCAGGTTTGGGACTTCTATCCCGAATCCTCGTCGCATTCACTGGCCGGACTCCAATCGCCCCGCCACGTCGTATACTCTACCCAATGCCATTCATTGGCTTGGCATGGTTGTCATTAGAGATGACTGATCTACTGGATTTGTGGGTTTGGGGTGCTTGGCTTCTATTGATCATTCCTGGTCCCATCTATATCCATGTCTCTTGGGCTCCGCGTTGGTGCTTGTTATGCAAGCTGGAAGATGGTCAGAACCCATTTATGGAAGATTCAGCAGTTGCTGTCGATTCTGAAGATGGAGTGATGGAACTGGGAACTGATGATGAATTGGCCGAAGTAGTCGCCGACTTTGCCGACGAAGACTGATTCAGATGAGGCCAATTTCCTTTCCAACCTTTTCGTAGATGCGAAGAACTTCGTCGAGGTCATCAATACTGAGGCCTGCAGATAATTGATTTCTCACTCTTGCTTTGTCTCTGGAAACCATTGGGAATACTATCGCTCCTGCCATGACTCCATTTTCTTTTAGTCCAGCAGACAGTTGTTTGGCGGTTGCTGATTCTCCACACATGACTGGAATTATTGGAGTTGTAGATTGGCCAAGGTCGAATCCAAGAGAACTCATTTCCGTTCGGAAATGTTCAGTATTCTGCCATAATCTGCGATGATGTTCTGGTTCGTCCATCAGCACTTCCACAGCAGCTTTCTGTGCAGCAGCAACACCTGGAGGTTGACTTCCGGACAGTAACCAAGATCTGCTGTGATTGATAGCGTGAGTTCTCATGCTATCGCTACCTGCAACAATGCCTCCCTGTACTCCTAGTGCCTTGGAGAATGAACCGATCTCAAAATCAACTTGGCCCTGTAGTTTGAAGTGGTCAACAATTCCGGCGCCGGTTTCTCCTAGAACACCTTCACCATGACAGTCATCGACAAAGACCATCGCTCCATGCTCCTGCGCCAGTGCAGTTATCTCATCTAGAGGTGCGATATCGCCGTCCATGCTGAAGACACCATCGGTGATGATCAGTTTGCGGTCAGCATCACTGTGTTCCTTCAAACTTTGTTCAAGTCCAGCCATGTCATTGTGTGGATACACTGCACGTGCTGCCTTCGTCAATCTGACTCCATCGATGA
>CAXRJY010000102.1:0-8202 GCA_964230915.1 Candidatus Poseidoniaceae archaeon
ATTCGAGGTCGGCCCCTCAGGAGGCGTGTAACTACAGCGCAGACCATCCAGTTCCGTGGTCCAGTTATCTCCGGCACCCATCGAGTATTCCTCGGTATTGTTGAACCACTCATGTGGTTCATAGATTCCATCACGATCAACATCGAATCCATCTCTATCCGCATCAAGAGCACCGTCTGATGAATTGAGTGGATCAAAACCATCACTACAGGTGTATTGGTTGTTTTCTGCACTGTAAGAATTTCTTGCTGTAACACAGAGATATACTTCAAAACCATCAGGCAATCCATCACCATCAGTGTCAGCACGACGTGGGTCCAGATGTATTCGGTCCCCCGTTTCGGTATCGAGAACACCGGTCAGACCTTTTGCATCAATTGTACAATTCCAACGATATGGCCAACAATATTCCTCTGTATTGTTGAGACCATCATTGTCGAAATCCTTTGGAGCATCGCTGGCATCCATCCGATTCATTCCTTCTATTGCTACTTCACGAGCATCTGAAGTAGTCCAATTGATCCACTCAGAATAGGTGTTCTCGTGAACATCAGGAATCCCATCACCATCGCTATCAGATACTGGAGGGGGTTCCTGATTGGTATCCATTGGGTTTGCATTGTCAACCTGTGCCACATTTGGCATCTGAGATAACAGCATCAGACCTGCAATCATTACCGCACTTGTGACCAATGTCGTTTGTTTGCGCCGCATTTCAACCACCTGTGACGGCACACCGTCAACGAAGAAACCCTCCGAGGCCGCTTATGAGACTGATGGAGCACGGTTCATACGCGCACAACCGCGTCACGCGAGGTGAGTGTTTGGCAGATATGCATCAGTAGTCCAATATGGCCCATCAATGCTTCATCATGGGATTCATTGAAAGTCCGTCGATAATCCCAACCCAATGTTGGCATGCCGCTCTCAATCACTCATCTAGGAAGTGGAAGTCGTGGTAACGCAACATTGCTACAGAGTAACGAAACAAGGATTCTGATCGACCAAGGTTTCAGTGGCCGTCAACTGGACAAGAGATTAAGCAGAATCGGACTTGAACCAGGCCAGATTGATGCTATCGTTCTGACTCACCATCATGGAGACCATGCAGGCGGTGCTGGTATTGCCAGTAGACGATGGAATATTCCTGTTCATTGTAATTTTAGAACCGCTGAAAAACTGGGTTTCGACCCACTCAATGATGTCGAATTGTTTGAATCTCTGCAAATGTTGGAATTTGCAGATGGCCTTTCTCTTCTCCCTGTTCCAGTGCCTCATGATGGTGCCGACAATGTTGCTTTCATCGCCAGTTGCGAAGGTGAACGTGCAGCGGTGGTGACCGACCTTGGTTCAACTACTGAAGAATTAGCTTCACACCTACGCGGTTGCAGCCATATTTCAATCGAATCAAATTATGATCATGAGCGCCTTTGGAAGGGGCCATATGCAGCCTCTTTGAAGCATAGAATCTCTGGAGATGGAGGGCATCTATCAAACAAGCAAACCGGGATGCTGCTAGCAGATGTTGTTTCCAGTAAAACCAAGAGTCTAGTCCTTACTCATCTATCTCAAGAGAACAATCTCCCGCATCTTGCAGAGAGTACAATTCTCTATCATTTAGATGATGTTTTTCAAGGAGATATTGCTATCAGTTTACAAGATGGTCCTGAATTCACTCACTGGGTGGGACAAGCCGAGAAAGAGATCGAAATGAGAATCTGAGCGGTTCGAATTCATATTTTCCACAAGCAGCAAGAAGGAGGACACAACTCGAACATCGTCAAAGGGCCATATGTGGCCCTGATTTCCTTGAAGATTGGGATACCCATATGTACGGCGCCGCGGCTATGCCGCGGCGTGCATAGCGCATACGCATGTGAGAGGCGGGCTTCGGCGGCGTTGAAGTCCGAGCAAAGTGCAGTCAGCGAAATAATTGGAGTAGTCATGCTGCTTGCAATGCTGATTACGGTCATGTCGGGAGTGATGCTGCTCATCGAACCATATCTCTCTGATTTTGAAGACCAGCGAGATTGGGCATCAACCTTCATCGTCTCCGAACAGATTGCAGATCGTATCGAGGCAATTGGGGCTGCGCCTGAAGGGACCGGTTCGAAAACCAGTTTGGAGATGAGCGGTGTTCGGATGTTGATGGTTGAAAATGTCGAAGAATGGAGTATGCAAGCCGATCTGACCGATGAAGAACGAGTGCAAATGACTGTCAACAACTCACATGTGGTTGTCGAATGTCAAAATGCAACATGCTCTACCCTGAAATTGACTGAGGAAGATGGGAGTGTGGCCATATGGACGATGTCCAATACTCATCACATGCAAACTTTCAATCTGAGTAATTCCCTCAGCGATGTTGCTATTTTCGAAGCCATTGATGGCGATGGCGTAGTTGTTCATCGAATGGTGAGGCTATCGATTAGTGGCATTCAATTGAGCACTGAGATGAATACTGGCAGCCTCCAACTGGCGATGATAAACGGAGCAACGATTGAAAGACGTGCTGGGGTCCCTTGGTCGATAAAGGAATTTCCAACCATGGAATTCGATGAATTACCCGATGGGACGCCACGTCTCTCGATGATAATCACCGACCTTATTGCTGGAGAGGCATTGCCCGGTGGAAATAACCCTGTGATGGAATTACAATCACATGGTGCGAACGAACTATTTGATGGACAGGTCTGGAATTTCCGCTTCTCAATGAGCAATGTGTTGCACGATATCATCGACCCCCAATACATCCATCATTGGACCAAGGGATATGAGATCCATGTTGCAACAGACAGCATCGAAGATTACAATGGAATCGCACCCTATCAAAGACAATCCGGCGCCGATGGAATGACTGTATTGCCAAGCGACCATTTCATTCTAGAAGTCGGACTTCAACAGGTGGAGGTGAGTCGATGAAACATACCTGCGCATTCGTTCATCGGGATGAGGAGGCAGTGTCTGCAGCCATAGGAACCGTACTGCTGTTCGCTGGAGTGCTATCCATCATCGGTGTCATGATGGCAACGATGATTCCAGTCATCAACGAATTACAGGGTTCGATAGAAAGAAGCGATATGGCATCACAGATGTACGATCTTTCTGTTGAGGTTGACCAATTATCAGCAACCGGAATGCCTGGAGGCCATACTGATTCAACCTTGCATGGAATTGAGGGGAAATTCAATTGGCAGAATATCCACGGTGGAGTCTGGATTGCTGCATCATGGCACGATGGATCATCACTGCGCCTTAGTGATGCACTTGACCTTGACAGAAGGATCGATGTCCGCCATCCAGCAGGCGAAGTCGGCGTAATCTGTTTTGAGGACATGCGATTAGGTTCCACAATCGACACACATTACCGAATCCCTGCCATCGCGGGACGGTTGGTCGTATCTCCCGATTCTGGACTTGCCCAGAGTCAAGGGCCAATGAAAATCACTTTCCAGGAGGATGGAATAGAAACTCTGACTACAATTGCAGACCATGAGATTTGGAGCACTGAAACCTCTGGAGTTGCAGAGAGTTGGCTTTCATTGGACTCTCCTGCTCAAGTATTGTTGCTGAAGGGAGATGGCGGTTCAACCTTGATGCCACCACAATCCACCAATCCCGCTACTGGAGAGGGGCGCGCTTGGAGAATTCCACTTCTGGCTGGCCACAATGAAGTCACAATAGTATCTCAGCAAAGCATGGATATCGACTGGCGAACCAGTGCCAATGAAGGCTCAGAGATGGTCATTGAGAATGAGGCATTCCACGAAGAAGGAGCGACTTGGCATCAAGAGTGGGATGTCAGCGAAAATACTCTGCTGACCATCCAATCAAGTTCCGATGCACGTCTATTGCTTAGCCACGATTCTGTTCAGACTGGAGATGTTGCATTGGGTTCGAGTTTCTGGCCAGGAAACAGCGGCTCACTTCTTGCAAAGACATTCCAGCCCCCTGGCATGGAAGGAACTGTGGTAATGCACAACCCCTCTCCTAATGCGGTGACTGTTCGCTGGGGAACTGGGGCTACATCAGTTGCAGCAGGCGCAACCACAGTGACATCATGGCCGCCTCAAGGCACTGTTAGCCCTGAACTGAAGGCTGAAGACCACATCAACATCATCTGGAGCAGTGCAACCTTGGCAAACGGTGCTGAAAGAACTGGTCTTGACATCATACCTGCCAATGATACTGGAGGGCTAAGCGGGCACTCTCATTACATGGAAGTATCAAATCACAGCACGGTATTTCATGCTCAAGTTGCCGGAGTGGTCAGCAAATGGATTGACCACTCTGAGAATGTCACAAGAACTTCCAGCCATTCCAACAGCATCACCAGTTTGACAAATTTTGCTTCCGCTGTGAATCTGTCTGCTAATGAGTCAGAAGATGGCCTCAGAGTTCTCGTCGAGATGGGAGATGTAGGAATGTTGTCAATTCCTCACGATGGAAAACAGCGATGCCGAGAACTTGGAATTAGAGCAAGTGGATGGATCAGAACAATTCTACCATGGGAAGAATTGGACACTGGCACAAATTCAGAAGCACAATTGGCATGGGATGAAGGGACACATCCTGCATCGATTGAGATCAAGATACTTGGAAGCCATGGAGATGAGAATCTAGCAACCCTGTCTACAGCATGGGCAATGCACGCCCCAAGGCTGACCTATACATTCTCAAGTTCAATCAAGGGTTTGGAGGTCGCTATGCGAGCAGGTGCGGTAGTTACAAATCACCCTGAAGTTGAGCCAGCGGTCCTCAAGAAACCTGTTGACCGTTCGGGACCTGGCCCTAGATTTGCAATTACAATCCCAATAATGACTCCCTCTCAAGAAAGCGATATAGGAGCAGGTAAATTCGCTGTGGAACTGGAATTGTTGCAAAGAATCTCTCTAGCCAGTGCAACTGCTCATGAGGTGCGAAGAGGGTGGGATGGACCCTATGGTGCTGCCCTAGCAGCAAGTGTTTCCAAGGACCTCAGATATTCAGAAGACTGGACTGCTGCCCCATTGCGACTTGATATGTTGAATGATTACAAGGGCTGGGTCCCCAATCCCAGTATGGACAGTTCAGAGACAATATTCCATGCTCAGGGAGAAGAGATTCAATTCAGCCTGCAGGTATCATTGGTATCCTGCACACTTGATGGAATATAGGGGGGAAATGAATGTCAAGATCAGGATTACTCAAGGATGATGACTCCGCTGCAGCCACTGAACTTGGATACGTTTTCACATTCCTTCTCGGAGTAATGCTGTTGAGTATGTTCAGTGTTTGGGCATGGGACATCGAGAACTCTACCAGAAACAGATGGAATGAACAGGCATTGGAAAACAATCTCCGTGATGTTGCCTCAGCAGTAGAAAGGGCTGATGCTGCAAGTCGTATCGACCCATCTGTTCTTTATGCAGAACCAGTGAAATTACAGGGAGTGCAGATCGATGCTGGACAATTGACCATGATTCTCGATGATAGTGAATTGAATCTGATCGATGCCCGCGGTAGGTTCTCCGATACGGTCAGTATCTCAGCAGCATCTGCAGCCACTCATGAAGGTGAAGTCAATCTTGGAAAAGGTAGCATTGTCTGGGTAGTTTATCATGAAGGCGTGACCAGTATATCGATGAAGGCCCCAGATACCTGATTATCGGCCCATTATCGCCTGATGAACCATTGATTGAACCTCTCGCATTCGTCCTTCTGCACCTAGTTCTCTGAACACGGTCAATGCCCTTTGGAGGTATTCCATTCGACGAGCACGGTCAGGAGCTGCACCACCCAGACGGGATAACAATTCACCCATCTGCATACGCAAGTCATTGCCTTCAGCTATCATCAAACCTTCACGATATCTCTCAAGAGCCTCTTCCATCTTACCGGAATCCTCCAAAACCTCTCCCAGAAGAAGAGTGGTCTCTACAAGAGCGACAGGGTCTCCTTCTTGCCCCATCTGCTCAAGTGCATCTGAATAATGATGGAGAGCAAGGTCTGCATCTCCAGTCTTTGCATAGAATCTACCAAGCACAGCACGTGCTCTTGCATGAAGTGACTTGTCTGGGTGATCAATCGTCTCTTCGTGAGACTTCAATGCATGCGCTCTTGCTTTCTCCACTTCACCCATTTCTAACCAAGAACGAGCCAGCAAGATTCGTGAATGCAATAATTCATCTCCCTTTTCCATGGAAAGAATCTCCTCTACATTCTCGTAAGCTTCCTTGGCAAGAGTTGTTTCTCCACGCCTTCGGAAGATATATCCCATGTTATTGTAGGTTCTAGCAGCACCAACAGCATCCTCGATCGAAACGAATATCTCAAGAGCCTGACGGTGAAGTTTCAGCGAATTCTCTTGGTCTCCTCTCTTGAGAGAAATATCTGCAAGGCTTGCAAGGATTGAGGCTTCAATGCCCGACTCCTTGATTTTCTTAGCATTACTCAGGGCAGACTCGTAAATGTCCTGTGCTTCATCAAACCGTCCCTGTAGAGTCAAGATATCTCCACGAAGCATGATGACATGGCACTCATCTGAATCTGCACCTTCTACATCCATCTCCTCCAGAATTGCCAACAACTCCATGCGACCATCACGTACCAGTTGCCCACCATATTCTGAAACCATCTTGGATGCCTGTTCAGCATCATCGCACTTGATCAAATGATGAAGGTACTCAATCTTCGGCTCAGCCGATGTCAACTTGTTGGAATACCAAGTTGCGGCGTGGCCATGAAGAGTTTCAGACGTGTCTTCATCAATTCCATTCAACAAGAACTCCCTGACCAGGTCATGCACGTCATAGGTCTCTGCATCGGCCTGTCGTGCCAATCCTTGCTCCACCAAGGAATCAAGTTCATCAGTATCGAGTCCTTGAGCAGCCAATGCTCCAAGAGGTACTGATTCTCTGAAAATCGCTAGAGCACTCAGTAATCTCTTCTGTTCGGCAGATAATTTGTTGAATATTTCAACTGCAATGTAATTCTCAAGCGTTTCGTGAAAGGCGGTTGCTGGCGCACCTCGATTTATCAATTCCAAAACAAGTGGATGCCCTCGTGCCAAAGAGTGGATGAACATGAATTGCTGTTTCTCTATATCCTCAAAAGCAGGCAAGAGATTTCTCGATGCTTCGATATCCAAGCCACCCAGAACCATTGGCATGCTGATGATGTTGCCTTCAGCATCCTTGGACGGAATAGCCACTTTGTGCGAACGAGAGAACAATACCAGCCCCACTTCCTGCTCGATCTTTGGGATGCTCAATGCAAGAGCCTGAATGGTTTGATGCAGTGCTTTATCACTGACTTTATGGTAATCATCTATGACTATCAAACAAGGTGCGACACTGAGGGCATCTGCAAGTATTCGAGAGGCGTCATTGGCTCTAGGCACAGGTGTCGCTGCGAGATAATCCGACAACATCCCGTCTCCAATATTTGCCAACCAATCTGCTACAGCCTCTAGGAACCCGAGGGCACCTTCCCAATCCTGACAGCGATGATACAAGAGGTTTCGACGGTGCATGAAACGCTCAATCAATTTCGAAGCAACTGTTGTCTTACCGATTCCAGCAATTCCAGCAACATGTATCGTCCTGACAGCCCTGCTAGGGTCATCCTTTGCCTCAAGCAGGTCTACCATCATCTCCAATTCAGAGGTTCGGCCATAGAAATGCCTCAACCTCGGCAAGTCAGCCAATGAAGATACCAATTGCTTCTCTACATGCTTGGAAAGATCTCTCTCTATCAAATCTTCAGATAATGTACGAGCATCCATTACTCCATTATCATCAAGATAGCGTATCACATCTACTGGTCGCATTGTGAAGGGTAGAACCTCTTGAGTTTCACCCAGTGTGGTATTAACCTTTTTTCCATCATAAACTATGAAACTAAAAGAAAAATCCCTCAAACGATTCCAAGTTTCCTCTGCCAGTGAAATCCCTGGCTCGGTCAGGAAATACGCCTTCCTCTTTCGGCTGACTCCCGAAACATGTGCTTGCCTCTCGATTAGCAAACCTTGGTCCTTCAAACCCTCAATTGCCCTTGGTACATTTGAGAGAGCGATGGCAACAGCATTTGCAATCCCCATCTTTGAAAGAGCAAATGGCACTTCGACTTCTTCCGAATAATCAGAATAATCCCGCAGATGCAACAATATTCTCTCTTGGACACCAGGTTTTGGATGTGCCATCTTTTCAACTCCTAGCATTA
>CAXRJY010000103.1:0-10076 GCA_964230915.1 Candidatus Poseidoniaceae archaeon
GTACTCTGACTCGCTGCAAGTAAGCAGTCCCCTGATGTTGCTGGCCATCGATAATTGCTGTTGCCTTACTGCCATGTAGTCTGTTGATGGTATAGCCCATCCTTTCAGTGTAGTCATTGCTGGCAGTTCTCAATGTTGAGACAGCAGGGTGCCAGGGAGTCATTTCGATATTGAATTCATTTGGTGCTCCATCGTTCTGGCTTTTCATGTTCAACCAGAATCTGTCTTCGGCTGGGTCCAGACCCATTGATAGGTCATCTTCCAGAATAGGAATCACCGCTCCGGAACCACTGGCTTCTGAAGATGGCCAGGATTCTTTGCTGGAATCAACCACTGCCATTCTACAATTCTGCAATCTGATAGGCTCCCACATCCGCTCTCCATCCCACCACCATGATGCAACCATTCCAGAAATGATACAGGCATCATCACCATCGCGTTGGCGTCCGTTACCTTCCCATGGCTTTCCGTTGACATCGATGTGTGGAGTGTCTTTGGTTGACCAGAGTACCATCAATTGTCTGCCACCTTCTACATGTTCAGCATCGAGCATGACCAACCACCACCACCATTCCCAAGTCAGTCTATTGATGGGTGGAGGCGAGTCCATTGACCACAGGTCAGAAAGTGGGCCTGCGAATTTCTGCATCTAGATACCTCAGGAGATTTCTTTGCCCTTGAATATGGCTTGTCCAATGAAGATGAATGAGGCAGCCAATGTCAGAAGTACAAATACTGAAACCAGCAAGGTGAGGAAAGGACTGAGTGAGCCTAGCGCAGTTTCATTCCAGAACGAGTTCAACGCACCTGTTCCAGGCAACTGGTCTGGTGAAAACAGGACACCTGTATTTATGCTCCAATCGGAATTGCTGCTGATCGAACGGCCTTGAGCCAACATGACAGGTGTGTCAGGATAGACCATCATCGCACAGGCATCAACAATCGTCATGCCCCAATATACCACAGAGAGTCTTGCAATCAACAGTGAAGGGTCAGCCAGTGAAATCATTGCCAGAACAAATTCCCATATTCCTAGAACTATTGCAGCAATCGCCCCTAATCGATGAATCATTCCGAACAGCATGAACAAGGTGCCGTAAACCAACAGCATCAGCCAGGCTGCTAACATGACGCCTAACCAGATGCCAATATCAGCAAGTCGGAAGAATGAATCTCCTGGAGCGGAGAGTCCGACTATGATAGCTGTGAATAACACCAAGATACTGACGTAAGGCACACCGATTGCTAAGAATCCCAGCAGACGATAGATCAGAACTTCAGCCCTATGGATTGGTTTGCCAATGATATAGTGCAATGTGTCATTCTCAATCTCCTGTCTGATCAACCCACTCGCCATGAACAGTGGTAGGAAGATGCCGATGAGAAGAACGAATCCAACCTTGCCGAAACCAATGACGAATGAACGATGTATCGCTTCATGGTAGTATTCATCTTCATCCGGGTCTTCATCCACGCCATCATCTGAGGAAATGTACCAGCGGTTATCGAGGTCGGACCAAGCGACTTTGATCAAGCAAACTTGACCATCGTCATTACTATCCTTCTGTGAATCGGTAATCATGCTACCTGCTTCAGGCTGAAGGCAATCTCCGTCGTCATCATATCCTACATATTGTATCTCATCTGAGTTCAATTCCCAGTCAAAGCCATCTTCATTGACATACAATGCAGGGTCATCAGGAGTGATGTTTCCCTCCAATAATCCGGGATGGTCTAGTTCATCCCTGGGGTTTGTTTGATACTTGTTTTCTTGTCCATTTGGATATCCATCTCCGTCGAAATCGTATGAATCAAAGTCATTGTCTATCGCATCTATTGTAGATGATTGGGCTTCAATATGAAACAGTAGAACCATCAGAATAGCGACAAAACCTAATCCTAACACCACCCATGTCGATAACTTGGTTCTATATTGGCGAATTGTGAATTCTGCTAGTGCTGAAGCCTTGCGGTCAAGCCCAGCAAAGCGTGAGTCCTCATCCGACATCAAGACTCACCTCCAGTCAAGTATTGAAGGATTGATTCTAGATTATCATCGGGATTGTCGATACCAGTGACTCTGACACCACTCTGGTGAATCAACGCTGGTAGTTTTGCGTGCATATCACCAAGGTTTCGAGTTTTTATCGTCAACGAATCTTCACTTTCAAATTGAAGACCAAAGACTAGGTCCTCACCGATCAAGTTGTGCGAAATCTTGCGCGGTTCATCACAGGTCAATCGTATTGAATGCGGATGTTGGTCCAGCATCGAGCGAATGGCATGGAGATTTCCTAGAGCCAATAATCTTCCACGATGTAGGATGACGATCTGCTCTGTGATTCTTTCAATCTCTTGTAGGATATGACTACTGACAAGTACTGTGCGCCCTTGAGCACCGAGTTCTCTGATGACGTTCATGATGGTTGTTCTCGCTAGGGGGTCACATCCTTGAAGAGGTTCATCGAGAATTATGAGTTCAGGGTCATTCACCAGCGCATGAGCGATCTTTATTCTCTGGCGCATTCCTTTGCTGTATTTCCCAATGCGCTTGTTCTGTGCATCAGTCATGCCCACAAATTCGATGACTCGCTCTGATTCCTTAACCGCCTCATCCCTTGTCATTCCATGCAGACGAGCCATGGTAGCGACGAATTCCAAGCCAGTCATCCAATCGTACATTTTTTCAGATTCAGAGACGTATCCAATTCTTCCAAATGGTTTGGTACTTTGCCAAGGGTCGATACCGAAAAGTCTGATAGTTCCTTGACTGGGCTTCAGTTTCCCAGTCAGCAGTTTGAACAGAGTTGATTTTCCTGCTCCATTCATCCCAAGTATTCCTGAAACACCGCCGCTGATAGCGATGCTCACATCATTCAATCCAACGATTGAACCGTACCATTTGCTTACTTTGTCGAGCAGTATGGTGGGTGCATCCGCTTGTGGAACCTGTGATTCTTCCCCCCCTCCTCGTTGGCTCATATCGGGAATCATTCTCTAGTCACCTCCATCGATGATACTCGAGATGTCAGAACATACAGAGCAACAGCATTGATGACCAGAATAGAGACAAGGCTCCAGGTCCATGGGTGCTCATAACTGGAAGATAGGCCAAGCATGGTCTGTCCTAAGTGGGCTATGCAATCGTACGGAGATATCAGATAGATGACACTTCGTTCAAACAACTGCCAGATAAGGAAGGCCAGCAATTTTGTGACAAGGAAAATTGCTAGAAATGCCACTGCAGGAAAGAATCTTCCTTGACTTACACTAGATAGTGCCAATCCAATGCTGGTGTAGGTGAAGACCAACAGGAAACCCGCCAAGGCAGCAGCTAGGAACATCGGAAAAGTATCCAGTAACCATGACCATCCCTCTCCTCTCAAGAGTATGTCTCCAAGGTAATATATTGCGAGAGTTCCCACGATGAGAATCGAGAGAACGATAGCCACTGTTAGAAATTTCATGGCCGTATAATCTCTTCTTTCAATAGGTCTTGAGAAGTAGATTGCACTGGTTCCATGTCGTCTGTCCTCCGAGATCATTCCACCGATTAACAGGGCTGCAATAAGAGGGAAACAGAGAGCATTCCGTGGGAAGAAACCGAGGACGTGCCCGTACAAATTACCGCGGCTGACGCCAAAGAACCGATACAGGTCTGTATCTCCGATCACTGTGCCAAGGAATGCCATTGCAAGGTCTCCCATGGCGCCGATAAGACAACCAAACAATGCGAGTTTCATCCAGATGCTCCAAGGCCTGTGTCCTTTCTTCACGAAACCGAGGAGGTGGTGTCTGAGTATCGACCAGTTTCGCATCCATCGAGGATTCAATTCACCTCTCCATGGACGATATGAAGTGTCGAATATTGTTCCTGCAACGACTCCAGTTTTTGCTACCTGTGCAGTCAAGTCATCGTCCCCATCTCCAGAGCCATATGCCGCTTCCATGCGAGAAGTTCCAGAGATTGCTTTTCCTTCCTCTCCGAGGAATTCTGCGTCGATGCTATCTACGCTCTCATCTTCACTCAAGGTATCACTTCCTCAGGCGAATCCACCTTGCGTGCTGATGGAGAAGAGGAAAGTAGGTCCTTGGAACTCTTCACCTCATATCCCAACCTTTCCATGATGACTAGAAAGAGGTCTTCCAGACTGGGTTCATGGTCGTGCATTCTACGAATCTGGCATGATGTAGCAGCTGCTGATTCAATGATTTGGTCATAGGTTGTCTCATCTTGTCTAATCACCCGCAGTACCCTTCCGGTCCTTCTGACTTTCAAGCCTGAATCAGAGAGGTGTTGCTCCAGTTTGCTGGCACCGCCCCAAGCATGAACCTCAACTTCCCTATCGATTGCTTTGAGGTCTTCAATTCTGCCTTGAGCAATCAGTTTTCCTTTGTGTAGCATCACAATTCTATCGCAGACACTTTCGACATCGTCCATCAAGTGGCTTGCCATCAGAAGGCTTCTTCCACCTTCCTCGACAATCTGCCTGACAGTGTTTAGCATGAATTTTCGAGATTGGCTGTCGAGTCCATTGGTTGGTTCATCAGCAATCAATAGTTCAGGATCGTGGATGATAGAGGTTGCTAACTTGGCAGCTTGAGCCATACCTGTTGAGAAGGTTCCCACCTCGCGGTAGCGTTGGTCTCGTAATCCGACATATTCCAGAACTTCATGTGCTCTCTGGGTAGCAACCTTTGGATTCATTCCCAGTAGTTCTCCTGAGTAGGTGACCTGATGGATTGCAGTCAGGTCTGGATTCAGGCAATCATATTCCGGCATATATCCAATTCTTTTGCGGATTTCGACACCATCATTTCGAATATCATATCCGAGAACATCTCCTTCACCTTCGCTGGCAACGATCAATCCCAGTAAGGTTTTGATGAGTGTGGATTTTCCTGCGCCATTGGGTCCAAGCAGTCCTGTTGCTCCTTTCTGCACCTTGAGGTCCATCGAATCAAGAGCGATGTGCGGGCCGTATGCTTTGGTCAGACCTCGCGTCTGGATGACATGCTCAGCCTTAGTCATCAAGTATCCGACTGAATAGACGGTCTTTGAAGTGGTCGGCCCTACGGGCCGTATATTGAACTCTATTGTTTGATTCCATCGCGGATTTTGACGGCTATGCCTTTGTTGAATTCACTCATGCCTCTGACGGTAGCAGTAGAGATTCCATGACCGATCAATTCTCCACGTTCATCGACTACATGACAGTATGTTCCAGGTCTAAGCCAACTATCAGCGGCTTTGACGAAACCATGGAATACATTCCTGCCTTCCTTGACGAAAGGAACAGCATCCGAGTCAATGACCACCCATGGAGGTCCTTTGTGAGAATTCAGTGTCAGAGGATCACTAACGAATCCTTCTGGAATTGGAGATTTCCTGAACTGATGAATCCATTCAGCACCTACTGCGGTCATGCTCAAACCCCCATCTCTCATTCGTGGTGATGCAATATGTCTACCGTCATTTAGCAGGATATTCTTGACGCGTCCAGTTCTACTGTGAATGAAGCTGCAGTCAACGAGTTCTTGAATGGCGATGCTCGGTTCTAGATTGGCAAATAATGCCAATCTAGCAACACCTTGCTCAATCTCAATCATACGATTGATATCTCCTTCCTGCTCATGGCCTAAATCAATTTCTAATTCAGGGAATTCTACTGCCAATATTTCCAACAAATCACTCTTGTCATTCATATCATGAAGCAGGATTTTCTCAGGTTGCATATTCATGTTGGCCAATTCAGTGATGCACCACTCCAATTCAGGCTTTTTCTTGTGCAACATACTGGAACCCTGGATATGTGCAAAGGGGTTGAGATCTTCCAATGCCCATGGAAGCAACCCGATAGGAGTATGGATCAGAATCTCAAGATCGGAGGTCTGGGCACGAATCTTTCTGACCGCTGCCCCTATCTTTTCTCGCCATGGGCCAGAGCGCCCATAGAGAATCAGAACATCATTTCCTCCGCTGGTGGCTGTCCACCTTTCATGGAGTAATTTTCTTGCGACCTCTACCCATGGCCTATTTCCACTTTCTTGAGAAACAAATGAAACCCCACTTCCACGTTGGGCATTGGTGGCTTCCAATAGCCATTCTCTAGCATGGTTCCATCGATTATTGTCTGCGTTCAGATCATCATTTTGGGAGAGAGTCTCAATCAACCAGAGGTAGGCTTCTCGTAGCGCAGGATGCTGGTGACTTCTCGCTTCTGCCAAATCCCAGATGGTGCCGTCTCTGACCGCTTGTCGGCATCTATCTAGTTCAGCGATGCTGACATCTAGATTATGCTCAGCCAGAATTTTACAGCGGGCATCATCATCCATTGCTCGAACCTGTTCCGGAGTTTTCCCGAATAATGATGGGGTGGTGAGAGGCCAGTGTTCAAGCCCGTCCAGTTTCACCGTTCCCCATGGAGTCAGAAGTCTGTCATCTCGGGCGAATAGCGCATATGCTGCCGAATCAAAAAGATCAGCACCTAGTGCAATCGCTATGGGAAAGAGCATTGGATGTCCACAGCCAAAGAGGTGCACTGGACGGTTTTCAGGGAGATGGGGAATTGTTGAAAGCATGACTTTCATGAGTTCAAGATAGCGTTGTTGTTCCATCACTGGAACGATTCCTCCAATCGGGTGAATGGCGAATTCATGTTCAGACATCGAATTGGCAGAAAGCTCTCGAAGTTCCCATACCAAACCACCTTGAATTGGGCCATTGACCATCATTCCATCAGCAGCCTGGAGTGAGGGCTTGGCTCTCTCAGCAGTCACTTCAACTCCCTTCTGTACTTCCTCTTGAGTCATGTCTGGTCTTGTGAAGACATCTAGCATGGTAGCAACATCCACTCCAATTTCTTTCTGGAAGCGAATTATTTCTTCTACACCGACCTCTACATCTCCGTAGATGTAGGATTGAAATGTTCCAGAATCGCATACCACTACTCCTGGATAATCAATCAGTTTGTGAACACCATGCTGAGTGGCTTTCAAGTTCAGTTCCTCATGTTTCCAAATGATGTATGAATTAGTGATCAGTCCTTCAATCCCCCACCTGTTCCACATCTCTTTTGGTTCGATGGTCTTGATATTCGGATTGACCACAGGAAGTAGTGCTGGTGTATGTAATGGGCCATGTTGCGTATGCAATCTTCCGAGCCGCGCTCTACCATCCGATTGGAGAACCTCAAAACGACCAAAATCCTGTTCTCGACAGGATTTCGGATCTGGGCGATGACCCTCCATTGGGGTTGGCATGGAATGAGCGGGCGAGCCTCACCTTCAATGCGCCTTCGGTAAAACAAGCTCCAGCAATAGGGTGAACTTCAAACGTACACTCTTATGAATGTGAATTACAACCCCTTTTTATGCGGGAAGTTAGGTTGCGCTACTCTGCTGCATCTATAGTTAATTCATCTTTGAAAGAGTTACTTGAAGTTGTGGACCGTATTACTCTGAAAGCCTCATTATTTCAAGAAGGACAAGGCGATTGGATTCGTCAGGTCTATGATGTCGTACTCAAGGACGGAAGGACGATTGAAGAGATATCGGAAATTTCTTTCATGGAGGTGGAGAGCCATTTTCACAGTCGTAGAGTAAATGGGCATGAGGTACATACTCTGATGGCCAAGAATCATCACGAATTGGGGAAAATCGGTAGTGTGATTGTTGATGCAGTCGTCATGCCTGATTCAGTTATCAGTTCACAGGGTGCTACTTTGTTGATCAGAGGAGCTCCAGCCGGAGTCAAATCAATGGTTGAAGGGTTCAAGAACTGGAAAGAACCGTCAACAATCTCAGTGGTTGAGCAACATCAAGAACCATCTAACGACATTGCATCAAAAATCAGTGAACATCAGTTGAAGGTCTTTCTAGCCGCATATGATGCAGGATATTTTGAGAATCCACGGAGAATCAGCCTCGTAGACCTCTCTAGTCAACTTGGTTTGTCGAGATCAACCATCGCAGGACATATTCGTTCCGTCGAAATAATCATGGCAAATTGCTTGGTTAAATCTCTCAGATTTGATTGAAGTCAACAAATTCAACCTCTCCATGCTTGAGAATGAACTCTCTTCCAAGTTCGTCGAATGTATCTAAGAGAGCGGTGCTGAACCTTACTCTGGATATTTCACCATCGTTCTCCAAATCGTTCTTCACACCAGTCAAAGTGCCGGGTGCAGCACCACATGAAAGGCAGGCTCCGGTAAGATCGAGTACCAGATCAAGTCCATCATCAGTATGGGAATGGGATACAACATCTATACCCCCTCCATGTCCTTGTAAGGCAGCAGCAACAGCGCCTAACCTGACGAAACATGCAAGCAGAAATTCTTCTTTGTTGGTTTCAATCAAATCGCGTAAAGATGCGGCTTGCAATCTGATTCGTTGGATAGCAGGAATGGTTTCTGCAAGCCTCTTTTCTGCTTCTACATCTATTGACTCAGCAGCCTGAGAGCGGTACCACTCTACCAAGTCATCATCTGCCATGCAACTTCGTATGGCTACTGCCTTTTCAACAAATGTATGTGTCAAAGTTTGACATTTGCCGAAATTGTAGAGTTTCTAGATATACACACATTGATGAATGATGCTCCGGCCCGTAGGGCCGATAACACATGGCCACTGCACTGCTAAGCATCGAAGATATCCATGTGGATGTTGATGGAAATCATGTCATCAAGGGTTTGTCAATGGAAATCAACAAGGGTGAAGTACATGCTTTGATGGGCCGGAATGGGGCTGGAAAATCTACCCTTGCACATGTCTTGATGGGTCATCCTGATTATGAGGTCACAAGTGGTTCAATCAAATATCTCGGCCGTCCATTAGAAGAATTGGAGGTGTGGGAGAGGGCGCGTGCTGGAATGTTCCTCTCGTTTCAGTATCCACAAGCAATTCCGGGAGTACAGGTTGGCACATTCTTGAGGAAATCGGTTCAGGCGGTGCGCGGTGATGATGCACCTTCCAACAAGGATTTGAGAATACAGATGAAGGCAGCGATGGAGGCTCTTGGAGTAGACCGTTCATTCCTCGCCAGGTATGTCAATGATGGCTTCTCTGGTGGAGAGAAGAAGCGTTTGGAGATTCTTCAGATGTTGTTGTTATCTCCTGAGTTGGCAATACTTGACGAAACTGATTCTGGATTGGATATCGATACCCTTCGAACTGTGGCGACTGGAATCAATAGTGTTGCTGAAGATTCAGGTTGTTTGGTGATTACACACTATCAGAGATTACTGGATCATCTCAAGCCAACCCATGTTCATGTCATGATCGATGGTGCAATAGTGAAAATCGGTGGTCCTGAATTGGCACTTGAGGTCGAGGAGAAGGGTTACGATTGGTTGCAACCGTCAAGCACTGCTGAGGTGTTATCTTGAAAGACCAAGCAAGAGATGCTGTCGGTGATTACCGATACGGATTCCATGACCCTGAAAATGCAACCATTAGATTTGATTCAGGGCTGAGTGAAGAGGTGGTTCGAAACATCAGCGCAATCAAGGAAGAGCCTCAGTGGATGACGGATATTCGTGTCAAGGCTTTCCATCACTTCAATGAGCGACCAATGCCAGATTGGGGCAATAGCGAGATGTTGAATGGTATTGATTTTGAGAGTATCTGCTATTATCTGAAATCTAGTGATGGTACCGAGAAGTCATGGGAAGAAGTACCAGATGATATCAAGCGAACATTCGACAGATTGGGAATCCCCGATGCTGAACAGAAGTGGCTCGGTGGAGTAACAGCCCAGTATGAGTCAGAGGCAGTATACCATAGCATTCGAGAAGATTTGGAAGAACAAGGAGTGATTTTCCTCGACATGGATAGTGGGCTAAGGGAACATGAGGAACTTGTCAAGCAATACTTTGGAAGTGTGGTTCCTTACAGCGATAACAAGTTCTCTGCTCTCAATACCGCAGTCTGGTCAGGCGGCTCGTTCTTGGTGATTCCAGAAGGTGTGCATGTTGAGATGCCTGTACAAGCCTATTTCCGTATCAATGCCAAGAACATGGGGCAGTTCGAGAGGACATTGATCATTGCAAAGGCAGATCGGAAGAGCACACGTC
>CAXRJY010000104.1:0-6386 GCA_964230915.1 Candidatus Poseidoniaceae archaeon
GCAACAGACTGGATACAGCAAGGGTGAGTGATATCTCAATGATCTCTCATCAAAGGACCGTGTTTTGGTCATCGACGATGTCATTTCTACGGGTGGAACACTTTCTGCAATCATCGATGGGGTATTGCGGACCGGTGCCACTCTGATTCAAGTGATCATCGTCGTTGAGAAAGGTGAAACTATGGATGAAATATCCCTGAAGCATGGAATCCCAATCTCGAGTCTGGTGAAGGTGGAAATGGATGGAGACCTAGTCAGAATACAAGGGTAGCATTCATCAATACAAATATCGGGGGCAAAACACATGGATCTGGACAAACACGATTTCGAAGTGGCAGATCTGGTTGAGCGCCTGAAGGTTGATGATACCCGTCTAGTAGCGCTGCAGATACCTGAAGGACTGAAGATACAAGCCCTCGAACTCATGGACAAGATAGAGGAGGAAAGTTCTGCTCAAGTGATTCTGGCTGCAGATCCGTGCTACGGTGCTTGTGACCTGGTTCATCACAAGATGAAGATGATGGGTGTGGAAATGGTTGCTCATATGGGGCACAGCCAGATGAATATCGATTCAGGAATGCCAACCCATTTCATTCCGGTGACCTACGAGGGAGAACCAGAACTGGCTCCAGTACTACCTATCTTGACACAGCACCGAGAGTCTTCTAAAACTCGGATGGCATCTGAAAAGCTAGAGTCGGTAGATACTGACATGAGTTCTGAAGAAGCACAGAACAGATTCTTGGATGCTGTTGGGAGAGTGTCTCCCTTGATGGATAACAAACTCGGCCTAGTGGGCTCTATCCAACACCTGCACCTGCTTCCAGCATACAAAGAAAAGCTCGAAAACGCAGGTTTTGATGTAATCATTCCCACTGGTGGAGAAAGACTCTCCTTCCCGGGGCAAGTGCTTGGCTGCAACTATTCGGGAGATGACGATGGCATCGGTCACTACCTGTTCCTTGGTTCTGGAGATTTCCATCCAATCGGCTTGGTTCTCCACACTGGCAAACCACTGGCTATCCTTGACCCATATACAACTGAAGCCAGAGAAATATCCCTAGAATTCATTGAACGTATCCTCAGACAGAGATTTGGACTCATCACAGTATCGCAGGATGCACAGAGTTTTGGCATTCTGATAGGTGAGAAACCAGGACAGATGAGACGCTCATTGGCATTGCGTATGAAGCGATTACTGGAAAAACATGGCAAGAAAGGATATCTTCTTGCTCTTGAGCACGTTGGTCCTGAATTGATCGATTTCTATCCCGTCGATGCTTTCGTCAACACTGCTTGCCCACGTATCGCAATAGATGATTCCGTGAAATATGAAAAACCTCTGATCACTCCTTACGAACTTGAAGTCGCCCTTGGCGAAAAGAAATGGGAACAAGGATATCAGTTCGATGAAATCCCCTGATGCTGAATTAACAGACAATCTGCCTTGGGAATCATACAGACGATGTAACATCGCTTTTTCCGCATCTATCTCAAGGCTATGTTCAATAACGGTTGGCGTCAACCTTGTGCGGCTATGTCATCTTGGCTCGACCGAATCGGCGCAGGCTTGGTCCTGAAACACCCAGAGATGCTCGATTATGACTGGGTACCAAAAGAACTCGTCGGCCGAGATGAACAATTGCAGAACCTTGCAGGGATGTTCACTGGTATAGACGGCCCTAATGGTAGCGGTAGAGCAGTGATCACCGGCCCAGTGGGTTCAGGAAAAAGCGTCCTGAGTCGAGTATTCACCAGAGAGATCTGCACCTATCACTCCAGTAAACGAGATATCCGTTGGATGCACATCAACTGCCGTAACAATCCCTCAGAATCTCAGGTGCTGCAACGGATAATACACGAATTGGACCCAAGGCACCCTGACCGAGGATTGGGAGTAGGAGAAATACTGAGCAGTATCAGACGCTTGCTGAGAAGTGAATCAGCACACATGATAATCATACTTGATGAAGTCGACCACCTCATGCGAAAGTCTGGTGATGCACTCATCTATAGACTTCTTAGAATCGATGAAGAGTATGGTTCAAGCGGTACTTTGTCGTTGATTCTCATCAGTCAGGAACAGATTCTCGATATGTTCGAATCCGCAGTCATCTCCCGTTTCGGATACCTCAATCATCTTCGCCTCGATGGATATGACGAGGAGGGTTTGTTGAAGATCGCTCGTCAACGCGCTGAAATGGCTTTCATGCCAGAATCCATCAACGAATCCATATTGAGACTGATAGCTGAAGCCGCAACTCCTTCTGGTGATGCAAGAGTAGTCATCGACCTGTTGATGAATTCCAGTCGTTTGGCAGAGAAGGATGGAAGGTCAGAGATTCTTTCTTCAGATGTACAACGACTCTCGGTGGAAAGACCTGAGAACAATGATGACAGCATAGTCGATGAACTATCAGCCCACGCCATGCTGTTGTTCATAGCCATATGTCGCCGCCTGAAGAATACCTCGGAGATAAGCAGTGGAGACGCAGTATCTCTCTACAAAGTAGTCTGTGAAGAATATGAACAATCACCCAGAGGACATACTACGCTATGGAAACACCTGAAGAGACTGGAAGAGATGGACATGCTGAAAGTCAGGTCCGGAGTTGTCTCGGAAGGGAGGGGAAGAACTCAACATTTCTCGATGCCGCACCTACTTCCGGTGGACATTGAAAAACGGCTGGAAGCACTGGTCAAAGCAAGACTGCGTAAATGATGACTGCGTCATCAGGTCCGGTGGTCATAAATAGAGGCCGACAGTCGGCCGGCTGCATAAGGAGTCGATGACATGGCAGACAACGAATTCGTAGTGGTCGTCAATGATACTGATCCAAAGAATGAGGGACGTAGTTATTCACTCAAAATCGAGGGAAGCAACTACAATCAATTCCTTGGTAAGAAAATCGGTGATATCGTCGATGGTATCTTTGTTGGCGAAGGTGAATCAACCCTTTCAGGATACAAATTGCAAATCAGTGGCGGCTCAGACAAGACTGGGACGCCGATGCGCAGTGACTTGGCTGGAGGTTCTCGCAAATCTGTTCTGGTTTCAGAAAGTACTGGCTTCAAGGGGCATAAACTGGTTCACAAGAATGGCCAGCGCTACCGCTACAAGGAAGATGGATTGCGCAAGCGGAGATTCTTCCGCGGAAACACCATCACAAATGACACCCGTCAGTTGAACCTCAAAGTCGTAGAGGCTGGCAACAAGTCGCTCGCTGATATTTTCAGTGGCGATTCCGAGCCTGCTGAAGACTGATGGTGATACTGAAGGGAGAATGATTGGATGGCACGTAATCTCCCATCACAACCCGTTGTCAATATTGGTCTTGTTGGACACGTCGACCATGGAAAAACCACTTTGACTCAGGCTCTAAGTGGAATCTGGACCGATACTCACTCAGAAGAACGAAAGCGTGGAATCAGTATCAAATTGGGTTATGCTGATACTGCATTCTACAAGACAAAGGATGGGCAGTTCTATCCAACCGGCCGCAGACCTGATGGTGGTGCCGATGTCGATAAGGAACTACAACGCGTAGTCTCCTTCGTTGATGCTCCTGGCCACGAGACTCTGATGGCGATAATGATCACCGGAGCAAGTATCATGGATGGAGCCATGCTGATGATTGCTGCCAATGAAGAATGTCCTCAACCACAGACCCGTGAGCACTTGATGGCTTTGGAGATCGCTGGAATCAGCAATATCGTCGTGGTCCAGAACAAGATTGATCTGGTCAGTAAAGAAAGGGCATTGGAGTCTCATGCAGAGATAAAGGAATTCCTCGCAGGAACAATTGCGGAAAATGCACCGGTAATTCCTGTATCTGCTCACCATGATGTCAACCTTGACATTCTAATCGCTGCTATCGAGAGTTACATTCCTACTCCTGACAGGGATGATGATGAACGCGCACTGATGCATGTGGCTCGTTCTTTCGACATCAATCGTCCAGGTTCACGTCCAAAGAACCTCAAGGGCGGAGTGCTGGGTGGAAGCATAGTCGGTGGAACATTCTCAGTAGGAGATGAAATCTCGATTGGACCTGGTAGGAAAGTCGAAGATGGAAACAAGACGAAATGGGAAACCATCCACACGAATGTGATCAGTATGCAGGGCGGAGGAAATTCACTCGATGACATGCATGCCGGAGGACTTTGTGGAATGGCTACACCTCTTGATCCAATGATTACAACCTCTGACAATCTATCTGGGCAAGTGATTGCCAAGAAGGATGACCTCCCTGAAGTTCGCAACAGTATTGAGGTGAAGATCAGTCTGATGAAGAACATGGTCGGAGGTGATGGAGATGAGGCAGAAAAAGTTCAGCCGCTTCGAGGTAATGAAATGCTGATGGTCAACGTCGCTACCGCAACCTCTGTAGGAATCGTCTCCAAAGCAGACAAGGGAATCACTACACTTGACCTTCGATTGCCAATCTGTGCAGATACCGGTTCAAGAGTGAGTCTTTCCAGACGAGTAGGTACCCGCTGGAGACTGATAGGCTACGGTACAATCTGTTGAAGGTGAATGGCCATGCAGAAGGTCATCATCGACTCATGTGGATGGGTTGCAGTAATCGAAGCTGGACTTAACATTGATTCCAGCATGATGGAATTGGTTGGCCCATTTCGATTCGCACTACTGGATTCTGTACAATCAGAACTTGAGAATCTGAATGAGAGCGGCAAGAATCTTCTCTTGGAATTACTTGTTTCAAAAGCGGATTCAATCATTCCTGCAGGCGATGATGAAACCCATACTGATGACCAGATACTGACACTTGCAAAACAAGAGAATTGGGCAGTATTGACTGTTGACCGTGAATTGAAGCGCAGATTGGTTGAAGCATCTTGTAGAGTGATCGAGGTAGTTTCCAACAAGCGTCTCAGGTTGGTTGCAGAATAACATTCGATGAAAAGTCCGAACTTGCCGGTGCGAAGTTTAAGTGTTCATCTTGTCGCACTCGATTCGATGGGTTCGGAATCGGGCAATGCAACTCCTCCGCGGAAGCAAGAGAGTATGAGTGATGATGAAATCACTGAAGTCGTCGAACTGCTAAAAAGAATCGGCGTGAATGGTTTTGCAGCCGTTGTCATGGTCTCTCTCTCAGTTGATGGAGCCAATGACAGCGCTGGTCTACAAAGAACATGTGGCATTCGCCAACCCGAAGTCAGCATAGCAATTTCTAATCTCAAGAAATACGGCCTGATCGAGGTCACGAAAGTAACCAATGGCGAAAGAGGCAGGCCGAAACACATCTACAGTCTGAAAGGAGATTTCAACGAATCTGCAAAGCCCTTCAGAGAACAAGCCTTGGAGAAACTTGATTCCATACAGAAAAAACTTCAGCGCCTAGAAGAACTGAGTGAAAGTATCAGAAAAGCGAACGAGTAGTGAACTGCATCAATTTGCTGGCAAGGTGAACAGTAAATCATCGCCATGTCCATCCAGCAGTCCGATTCTAACACCTGCATCAATCCATGCGTGTGCATAATTGATGGCACCAAAGGCCCTGACTAGATCTCCATTCTCTGCAAAATGCTGAGCGTCGCTACGGTAGTCATCCGCCATCCTCAACATATCATTGAGCATTTCTTCCTCAGCACTGCCTGGTTCAACCAATGGTGTCGCTTTGTCTCGAGCCTGGTCAGTCAGCCGCAAGTATTTCTCTATCAACTCTATAGAGACTTTGTCTTCAGCCATTCTATCCCTCCTCTCGCTTTATCTTGAGGATTCTACGAACGTCGTCAGCCCGGCCTAATTTCTGATACAATTCCGCCGCCTTGGATAATTGACCATTCTCTTCAGCATCTCTTGCAGCAATGAAAACGCTCTTTCTATTATCCCAATCAAGATCTTCTCGTGCTTGAGCGACCTCTGACTGTATGCGCCTACGCCTACGCAAAGCCAATTCAGGCGCCTCCCACCATCGCAGTAATCCTTCTCTGGTACATGATACCAATGTGGATACACCGTCGCCTACCAACAGGTCACCTCCATCCATCCGGCGTGGCTCTTCCAGTGGAGGTAATCTCTCAAGGTCCCCATTCAAAGACAATAACCACCATCCATCACTGGCCATGGTTCCATTCACCGGTTCCAATCCCAAGGTCTCTATTCGTTGAATCAAATCCCAACCGAATGGGTGCGGAACTCCCTCCCAAATCTCGCCATCAACTGCCTGCATCAACAACTGACCCTCGTCTAAACGGCTGCACCAACTCCATCCTCTATCCTCGATAACTCGCTGAGTATCTTCACCGATCATTCGGATGCAACGAATGAATCCTTCAGAATCATGGACCAACAGGTGTTCAGATCGGAAGAGCACACGTCTGAACTCCAGTCACCAATAGCGATCTCGTATGCCGTCTTC
>CAXRJY010000105.1:0-27254 GCA_964230915.1 Candidatus Poseidoniaceae archaeon
TTCTAAAGCACTACACGAAGACAATGCTGCGGCGATAGAAAGGGCGTTGGCAAGAATTGATGCAGCCCTTATTGAAGCAGATCCAGAGAAAGAAGTCAGACCTCAGATATTCGAGGAAGAGGATGAAGCGTTGCTTTTGCATTCGGTTAGTGCTGAAGAAGTCGAATACGAGGAAGTATACGCCTCTGCTCCAGTATTGGAAGAAATCGAGGATGCTGAACCTGTGTTGGATGAATCTCTACCACAGGAAACTGGTGCAGAAGCAGAGGACCTGTTGGCCGTTGAGGAAGTTATTACTGAGGCTGAAATACCCTATGTTGACTTGACAGTAGATGAAGAAGAGTAGTTGCTCTATCCCCGTCGCGTTGAAATAGGGATGGCATTTCGCCGGCATGCTGATTGACCATGGCGGTGAAGAAAAGCAAGAAGAAGGATGGCAGCGGTATTCAACAGGCTGCGGGCCTGATTCGATATTTCGATGAGGAATCGGAGGATGCTTGGCATTTCACTAAGGGCCAGATATATGCTGCTTGTATCATATTGTCTTCAGTCATCTATCTCGCCAATCATGGCGTTTTAGATTGGTTTTTTGGCATCTTTTGATGTGGCCAATAGCACTTTTTCAATTTTCATCGTTACTTGACGGAGTGCAACGATTGGAGAAAATTTCTTTCTAAAGTTCAGAGATTTGGCTCGATAAGGATGACTTCACCCTCGCTAGCCATTTCCTTTGCCAATGCTAGAGCTGTATCGAAATCCGCAGTACAGCCGAGTGGTTGTGCATTTCCTTCCGCATCTTGAATCATCAGTCTATGAGAAAGTGAGGCCAATACATCAGCACTGACTTGTTCCCAGATCCATTCTTCATCTTCGACTGTTATCATTGCAGGCACGCGAACTCGAGGTCCTTCACTTGCTTTGCTTCTTTTTGCCCTTCCACCAATGTTCATCATCTGCGATATTTTTTGGTGAAACCGCACCTTTCTTTCATCTGATATTCCTTCTCTGAAGGCTCTTCCCATCTACCATCCCATCCTGGGAATACTGGATTCCCGAGCCTCTATGCAATTCGTTGCATTGATAATAGTTAGGGAATGATAGAAATCACGAGGCGTATTGAACGACCCTTCTCGATTTTCCGTCAATCAACATGTTCTGGCCATGCATGGACAAACATTCCTGGAATCAAGGTGCTAAACAGCAATCCCGGCAGGATTGCGATGAATCCAATGATATCGACAGCAAAAAGGAACAAACTGATGAAGATCAAGGTTTCAGTTACGAGAATTGTCCAAATCCAACTTGTCCTTCTTTTTGGAGACAGGCGGACATCATTCTCAAACAGTGGTGGGATAATTGCAGTGAAGGATAATGCTGGCAGCAACATCAATGCGAGAAAAGCCGAACGCGGCTCCCATATTGTGAGGGCAGGGGCACCGAGCATGAGCATGAATGTCCAACCCCACACTTCTGCTCTTGGCCGTTCATCAAATCCAATCAATGGTAGCAACATTCCTACTGCACCAATCATGATCAACGGGGTGGCCAGTTTTGCCAATAGGGCAATTGCGCCCCAAGACGCATCAACCCCTGGGAGTCCTGCAAGTAAGCACCATCCACCAAACAGTATCCAGACAAGTGAGTGACTAACTGTTGCAGTAAGCCCTTTCCATCTATCACTTCCAATTCTGGTTCTGTAGGCTGAAACTGCAGCGGCTTGAAGGGCACAACTGCCTAAGATTAAGGTGATGGCGAAAGCCAACATGAAAGCCGTACGCGTTCCATGAGTTGAATCCAGTATTAGGTCAGACATCGCCATTCCATCAGACATGGTATTGAGGTCATCCATGGTGAAACCAAACAGAATAGCGACTATCGGCATGGCAACGAACCACCCAGTTCCAGGATGAGGTCTAGAGATGGTTTCTGGCCACCTAGCAGGGCAAGTCACATCTGCTAGGTGAAGAATACCAAAACCGATCAGCCAACCAGCAAGCAAAATGGTGGGTGCCATCAACATGACATTCCACAATGAGGGCGGAAAGGGAACTTCTTCTGGAACAACAAATCCCTCAACGGATGGAAATGGGTCGGAGGGAAATAGTGCAAACAGCAGCATAATCCAAAAAATTCCGAACAGAATGAGCACTCCATCATGCATACGATGACTATCACCTGCGATATCTCCACCTTCATCGAGTACGGAGGCAGTCACAGCAAGATGCAATCCGAGTCCAAGCATTAACAGCAGAGCCCATGATGTCCAACCAGTCAGTGAGACAGCCAGTCTGCTGAAAATGGACATATCAGCATCTATTCTAGCAATAACGCGTTGATGTCCGGTGTTGAATGTCAAGTGCGCAATGATGTCAAACAAGAGTGCTAGCCCGATGAAAGCCCCTGGTAACCAAGGTAGCACACGGTCAATTTTACCCCATATGGGGTGGTGCTCATCATCAAATCGCATATGGATCATTGGCCAGAATGGTAAGAAAGCAGCGCTAACAAGAGAAAGGAAAGCGGGCCATTCTGGAGTCAAGAGCCCGGTCGCCATGGTGCGTGGGCGCAGTTTCAATTCATCAATAAGTCCCCTACATTATTTGCATAGGCTCATTTGTGATGGCTTCGCCGTTGTGCCGTGGTCAGTATTGATGATGTCAAGGAAAGTGCATTGGCAGCCTTGGCGAAAGAAACGGGCCATTCAATGGAAGATTGGTTGGCGCATACAACTCGAGAACTCCCAGAAACAGTACGTCTCAATCCATTGAGATCAGATGTTGATGCTACTCGAGCGATGCTTGAGCAGATGGGTGCAGACGAGATATCTTGGTTTTCAGGTGGTTCTGCATATACCATGCCTTGGCCTAGGGGCTCTATTCCTGAAGAACATGAACAACTGTACGTTGCTCTTCACGAAACGGGGAGGACGACGCGACAGGAAGCAGTATCCATGTTACCTGTCATCTGTTTAGCACCAGAACCCGGAGAGAGAATACTCGACCTATGTGCTGCACCCGGTTCGAAGACGACCCAATTGGCTGAATCGATGAAAGATTCTGGCGTATTGGTGGCGAATGACGTTTCATCTTCCAGAATGAATACATTGGTGAGTAATCGCGGAAGAACGGGGCTGTCCAATATCATCCTTACAAAGCATGACGGTAGACATTTTCCAGCTCTGCCGGATCCTGGTTTTGATGCCATATTGGTCGATGTACCATGTACTGGTAATGCTACTATGCGCAAGAACAAGCACATTTGGTGGAATTGGAAACCAGAATCTTCCTCTGGGTTGAATAGATTGCAGATTGATATTCTGAAACGCGCCTGCGCATTATTGCGTCCAGGTGGCCGCCTTGTCTATTCCACCTGTTCATTTGATCCGATTGAGAATGAAGGAGTTGTACATCAGGTACTCAGTGAATTGGAGTATATGGAATTGCACCCTATCGATGTTGAAAACAAGTTTCCAGGTTTGGTATCTAGACCCGGAATATCCAATTGGAAAAATGAAAAATTCAATTGGAATGATGAAACACTGATGGGGACGATGCGAATATCTCCTGAGGATAATGACAGTGGTGGTTTTTTCTTCGCAGAATTAAGACATCGGCAAACTGATGAGGACACAGCCAGGGCAATGATGCCAAAGATTCCTAGAGAGGAGATGAAGACTCATGAAGCACGAACTCAAAACAACTCTCTTCCAGTCTTGGCGGATTCCAATGAGGTCTCAGAGATCAAGAAACGGTGGGGCATGTCCGAGAATAGTGCATATTCGTGGTGGAAACGGGGAAAGAAATACTCGTTATCGTCACTCGGTGTCAAAGATTGGTTGTGGAGTCAACCTCGAACAGTGAAACGAAGAAGAATCTCCCCAGGGGAGCAATGGGCTCCTTTGAATGTCATTCATGCAGGGATTACTGCATTCCAGCCCGGAAAAGATGGGATTAGACCACGTTCTGAAGCCAGGCCCATACTTGGAGATTCGATCAACAATGTCACTTTGGTGAGTGATGCATTCATCGAACAGATACTCGAAGAACGAGAAGTTGACAACAAGGACAATGATACCCTACAAGGATATGTCATTCTTCGTTCTGAAAACCACCCTCTTCTACCTGTATGGGCGGGTGCCTATCTTACTTTGATGGTCAATGAGTCAGAGCGGAAGATATTGCTTGCTCAGGCAATTCAAAGGCAGAGGATTCATCGTGAGTAGCGTTCTGCCAAGTTCGATGGGGGGCATTCAACGTTCTCGTATACTGGTTCCAATCATCTTACTGATGATATTGATTCCAGTTGCTGATGCTCAGAGTGAACCACCTGTTGACAGGTATATTCTGGCAAGCAAGAGTGTGGCTGATGATGGGGCAACAGCTCCTCTCATCGAATGGTTTTGTCATTCCGATGTCAATCTTTGCAATCAATTTGAGGAGGATAACGCGATAAGTATGGACATGGATTCAGGAATGGTATGGCTTTCCTGGCATCCAAGCATTGACTCAAATGATCCGTTGGCAAATAGTGATTCCAATTTCAGGGCCGATGAATTAAGCGCGCAGACTCCAGCGATAAGGGTTGATTTCCAAAGATTGGACGGAATTGGAGACGGACCAGATTTCAATCCGGTACGGGCAGGATTGGCATTGAACGGCACTACTCCAAATGCAGGTGGTGTTGTAGCGGCGGAACTTCCCTTGGAAGTGACACTCATCGATATCGATGGTGACGAGATTGTTGATGAAATAGACATTGAAAGTGATTTCAAGCCATTGGTGAACCTATCCTCTGATGTAATCTTGAATTTCGCATTGGTTGAATGGTATTCGGAGGTCTGGAATGAAGGTGTTCGACCACCGCATGTGGTCAGGGAATGGACTGCAACCCAAGCCTTTTCCAAGATAGCAGGAAATGTCACACACTTGGTTTCAGGCTTTGGCTCTGAACACCTTGAAGCGGCAGGAATACGCATTGATTCTGATAATGCCCAACGCTGGGGCCTGGTGGCATTTCTTGCTGGTCATGCGGTGGCTGAAGGGGACGCTGCTGGCGCTGCCCCTCCTCCATCAGAACCATCTGTTGTCCTTGCAATGACAGAAATGAATCTTCCAACCATATGGGAAGGAACGTCGATGAATGAAGCCTTACCGAGGATTGGATTTCTGACCTTTGCTATCATCTGTGTCTTCATCATCGTCTTGACAGAGAGGCAGAGAGAGGGAGCATTGCCGAGAATCACGGGGCGTCTGCTGAATGATGAACAGGAAGAAGATTCTGAAGAATTGCGATTAGTTGCAAGCCTTGATATCAGAATTGGCAAATATTCTGCGAGGGTCGAAAAGGTAGAGATAAGCGATCCATGGAAGATGAAGAAAAGAGTAGGTCTCAGTGAATTGAAAGCAGATTCAGAACATTCAATCAAAATACAGATCAAAGGCAAACCAGAGGATAGAAGTGAACCTATCATCATCCGTTTTTCTCTTGAAGTTGAGACCTATGGCAATTGGGTCATGGATTTGAGCCTCATGGTTCCACAAGCATAATTTTGAACAATATCGTTCCATCACTGCTAATATCATAGAATCCGTTGGCAGGCGTTCGATTTCAACGGCCAAGATTGTGCAAATGTTCAAGAACCCACTTGGTCGGAACAGCAATTCCAAGACGGAGGTGACATGCAAATGGATTTGGATGAGATTGACAAGAAAATGATACTTGAACTATTAAAGGAGCCGAAGGCAAGCCTGCGAACTCTGGCATCAGCAGTCGGTATTGCTCTGGGAACTGCTTCCAGCCGCTTACGCTCATTGCAGGAAAGAGGTGTTGTGCGTGGTTGGAGCGTCGACCTCGACCCACACGCCATTGGTTGGGAGATGTGTGTCATAGTCGGATTACGAATAGAGAAAGGGAGAATGATGGATGTTCAGCAGAGGATAGCATCGGATCCAAGAGTATTTTCTGTTTACGATGTGACTGGTGATTTCGATAGTATTGCCATGGCGAGGATACGAAACAGAGAGGAATTGAATGACCTGACCAAAGAGGTATTTTCTGTTGACGGAGTGATACGTTCCTTCACCCATGTGGTATTGAACACGGTGAAAGAGTCGACGGTGACTCCTCCATTTGATTGACATTCTGTATAGAATTCATTCTGAATCTGGCAAGGGGTCATGCTGATTCATCAATGGAAGTAATTCATCTGCCATACTGTGTAAGTCTTCGACAACTCTGGTTTCAGGCTTCAATGCCCGCATCAATGTTTGACGTGTGTATTCATCAACAGTGATATCAAAGGCCCTGAGCCTTCTTCGAAGGTCATTCTGCAAACGTCCACCTGTACGGTCCCAATCCATCAGCAGAATAATCGATTCTTTTGCATCTACAGGATTCTTGTGCTGTAGGCGTTGAGCAAACCATCCCACCAGTTTTTCCAGTGGCCAACCCCGATTCACCAGTTCCAGTTCACCTTCAAATGACAATGACCGTAAAGCGCTCTTGTCCTTGTTTCCTTCAACCAGAACCGGACATCCTGAGCCACCTTTTTCCACCGATCTGTTTCTCCTTCGCGCTTCGGCAAGAACTTCAGCAGCCAAACGCCGACGCTCTTCGCCGTTGTTTCCATTCCTGAAATGACCTTTCCGAGCCACATCACGACCATCATCATGAGACATTTCATACCTCCTCAAGTATCTCATTCAGTCTTTGATGAATTTCTTCGAGTTCATGGCCGGCGATGGATATCGTTTTGCGTCTAGATGTATGCCCAGTGGTCAATTCCAAAGAACTGACTGGGACATTCAATTCATCTGACAGCAGGTCCAATACTGCATTATTCGCATCGCCATCCTTCGGCAATGCTCGTACCGCTACCTGCAACCTGTTTCGCCATTCATTCAGCCCGGTGATTCCATCCCGCTTCGCACTAGGTTGAACTTCAATATCCAACTTGACCTTGCCATTGCCAGAAGATAGGGCAATCGAGGCATCAGCCATGGACTCTTTGATTCGTGTGAAGTACTTGTGGCTGCCTCTTACCCAAGGCCTTGGAATCTATGTTGTTGGAGATTAGAATCTCCTCATTTCCCGCCCCACCTCGTAGAGGTGATGAGCAAACGTTCATGTGCGGCTGTCGCTCGCCAGCGGTTGGGAGTACTATGGCAACCGAAGAACTCGCCTGGAAGACTTTGTACAACGAGTTCATGTTCTGGTCGATTATTGTAGGGCTTGTCGTCTTTGTTTGGATGATTTATGCAATACTCAGATTCCGTCAGGGAATGGTGGATGAATCCACTCTGGAGAGGCTTGAACCAGGCACTTTCCCCAAGGAGAGGGATAACCTTCGATTGGAGGTTGCCTGGGTTGTGGTTCCATCAATCCTAGTTGCTTGGCTCTGCATCCTGTCATGGACATCTCTGTACGATGCTTGGGGTTCTCCTCCCAGCGATGAAGAAGCGTTTGTTGTTGAGGTGACTGCAACTCAATGGAATTGGGCTTACACTTACACTGAGCCAATCGTCATCGAAGAAGTCGCAGATGGGGTCTTCTATCCTATCCATGTGAGCGTTTCAGAAGGTACGATTCTAGTTTCAACGAGTACGGTGGATGTCAATCTTTCAGCAACATGGACCAATGGGCCAGCCAATGGGCAGTTCAATATCAGTTCAGGGTTAGCCACTCAGAACACTGTTGTGGATCTACATGAGATGTTTTCAATGACGATTTCTGATGAGGATGGTCAGCAGGTCTACTCCTATGAGAGATATGCTGCTCAGACAGCAAGTTCAGGAGAAGTCTTCGTCCCTTGTGATAGGGATGTCAAGATGACCATGACCAGTGAAAGATTGGGTGAAGCCGACGCAGTTCTACACGCAATCTTCCTACCTGAATGGGGAGTCAAGGAGGACATAGTTCCAAATCTCGACACAATCGTCTATTTCCATCCATATGAAACTGGAACATATGATGTAGTTTGTACGGAATATTGTGGAATGAGACATGCATACATGACTGGAAAGATCACTGTTGTAGCGAATCCAGATAGCGACTTGGAATCTTGTGGAGGTGGTGCCTGATGCGTCGAAGAGCAACCATTTTGTTGGCTTTGATTGCCATTGCACTTATTGCTACCCCGCAATTCCATGCATCGCCAGGAGGTATTGGAAGTACTGCTGATGATGGTGGTTGTTTCTGCCATACCCAAGACAGTGGAACGGAATCCACAATATCGGGACTGCCTGATTCATTCAATGCAAGTGCAGTATACAATCTAACGATAACAGTCACAAATTCTGAAATTGCCGGTGCTTCAGAAACAGCCAACATGGGCGGCTTCCGCTTATTGATAACTGGTGGAACTCTAGACTTCGATCAAGCATTGATTCAAGTGGTTGAGGGCGGTTTAACACACACGGAACTTGGTAATGACTACCGTTCTTGGGAAGTCACTTGGACTGCTCCTGCAGATGACACCAAGGTTGTGGAATTCACCCTTTGGGGAAATGCAGTGAATGGGAATGCCAATGGAGTAAGCGGTAATTCTGGTGATGGCTACAATGGTGCAACATACCAGGTTGCAGGTCTCAATGCTGGACCGATTGAAGAGACAGTTGACGCCAAGCGAGCCATGGTCGTGTTGATGACTGCCATTCTCCTTGTTCTCACACTCATGGGGTTGGCAGCGATGTATGTGTTCTACTCACGAAATCCTGAAGGATTCAACATGGGTAATTTCTGGGGTTGGCTAAGGGGCTGGTTAACAACCACTGACCACAAGGGGGTTGGATTGCTCTATCTCAACTTTGGATTACTGTTCTTCCTAGTAGGTGGGCTTTTGGCCCTGCTGTTTAGGCTGCAACTTGCATTACCGATGAATGACTTCCTGACCGAAAAAGAATACAATTCGTATTTCACCATGCATGGAACGACGATGGTATTCCTTGCGGCAATGCCAATGATTGCCGGATTCGCCAATTACATCGTTCCTCTTCAGATAGGTGCTCAAGACCTCGCATTCCCACGAGTCAATGCTTTGGGATTCTGGATGTTGCCTTTCGCTGCATTCTTACTGTACGCTGGCATCTTCAGTGGAGAGAGTGGTGACATCACTTGGGTCATGTATCCTCCATATTCCACTTCAACTGGTGGTGGTGACATGTCTTCTAATGCCGGTACTACAATGTTCGTTGCTGGAATGATAATGTTGGGTGCTTCATCGACATTGTCAGGTGTTAACTTCATCACCACTTTCTTCACCATGCGTGGCCATGGTGTAAGTTGGATGAAGATGCCATTGTTCTCTTGGAGTATCCTGATCTCAATGTTCATGCTTTTCCTTTCCCTTCCTGCTCTAATCATCGGTGTGCTAATGATGTTCCTCGACCGAACGATTGGCTCCGTGTTCTTTGCAACCAATGTAGGAGATCCAATTCTGTTCCAACACCTATTCTGGTTCTTTGGCCATCCGGAAGTGTATGTGGTTGTTGTTCCTGCCTTTGGAGTGGTATCAGAAGTTCTTGCTACAAGTGCTAGGAGATCGATTTTCGGCTATAAGTCGATGGTTTATGCAATGGCAGGTATAGGTGTTGTAGGTTTCATCGTATGGGGTCACCATATGTTGACCAGTGGAATGGATCCGGAGTTGCGATTCTTGATGATGGCTGCTACCATGTTGGTTGCGATTCCTACTGGAATCAAGATTTTCAATTGGCTGGCGACTTTATGGGGAGGAGCATTGGTGTTCAAGACCCACACTTTGTGGGCACTAGGTTTCCTGGTGACTTTCACTTTAGGTGGGATTTCTGGAATGTTCTTCCCAGTCGCTGGATTGGACATGTATTTCCATGACACATACTTCGTTGTCGCTCATTTCCATTACGTATTCGTTGGTGGAGTGGTGTTTGGTCTATTCTCAGCATTCTATTACTGGTATCCCAAGTGGACTGGCCGTAAGATGAACGAGAAACTTGGGATGTTGCATTTCTTGACATCTTTCGTCTCTTACAATGCCGCCTTTTGGCCAATGCACAACCTTGGCATCATGGGGATGCCTCGCCGTACCCATTCCTACACGATTGAATCGGGTTATGGGGAATTGAATTATTCAATCACTATTTGGGCATTCATCTTTGGATTGTCTCAATTGATAATGGTCTGGAATATGATATACAGCCAGAAGCGCGGTGAACCTGCAGGTCCAGATCCATGGGGTGGCTGGTCCCTGGAATGGTCGACTACTTCACCACCACCAACCCCTTCATTTGCAGAGATTCCAATTCAGAAGGATGCCAATACAGAGGCTCATCGCGATGGAGTGTTTGTCAGAGGCGTGAAGAGATTATGGATGATTGGTGAAAAGAAGGAGGCGAAAGAATGAGCTCCAATTCGCATCAAGAAAGCCCATGGATGGGTAGTGTAGGTATTGGACTTTTACTTCTTGGCATGGCTGGAGGAATTCTAACCCTCTCATTCATTGGATACAGCGTTACTCATTCACATGCAATTTGGACAGGTGGGAGAGTCGCAACCATCCTCGTAGGATTCTATGGTTTGATGGGAGTCATCGCTGGTTTGGTCAACAGTTCAGTAGAAGCTGGTGGTGATGACCATGGACATGATGAACACGCTCACCATGATTCATTCTCACCGCTCATCATCGGTGTTGGAACAATGCTGTTCCTCTATGGCTTTGTCGAGTCATACATCATTCTCGGTGTTGGAACTTTGGTCATTTTCCTTGGTGCATTCAATTGGTGGAGAGAAGATTATCCAAATGATGGTAAGCATGAGATGAAATCTCTCGGTCAACCATACAAGGGACAAGATATACGCAAGGTTGGAATCTGGGTATTCCTGATGTCAGAAGTTCTGATATTCGGTTCATTCTTCAGTTCATACCTACGTATGCGAATGGGGTGGTCGACCCACTGGAATGAAGATTGTAATTCCATGAATGAAGCAGGGGGCGGTCTAGCTTGCTCAGAGAATTACGTCATAGTTGCATCAGAATATGTCACTGCAAGTTTCTGGACTTTATTGCCAGGGGCGATAAACACCTTCGCCCTGATACTATCCTCTTACACCGTTGTTCTGGCTCTGAAGTCGGCCAAGGCACAGGAGTTCATTCCTTCCAAGAGCAAGTGGGTTCGAATGTGGATGCCCGACCGTCGCCGAGCAGTTCGAAATAACCTGCTTGCAACTCTAGCACTTGGTACACTCTTCTTGATCCTCAAACTCATTGAATGGGAGCACCTGATTTATGATAATGATTTCACTATAAAATCCAGTTTGGCTGGTTCAATCTTCTACGTTTCTACAGGGGCACACGGATTCCACGTATTCGTTGGTTTAGTCTTCCTTTGTTACTTCTGTTTCAAGGCGCATAATGATGGTTGGCAACCTGAAAATTCACAGAGCATAGAGTATTTTGGTTTGTACTGGCATTTCGTTGACTTGGCTTGGGTTGCCATATTCCCCGCGTTTTATCTGTATTGAGGAGGTGTATGAATGGGAGAACATGCAGCAACTGGACTTGAAAAGTGGCTAATGAACAAGACTGGCAAAGATATCTATTTCTGGAATTTTATCGCCTTGATGGTGTTAACTGTCATCGAAGTAGCAGCGGTATATGTAAAGTGGGAAGACGTTCTTGATACAACATTGGAGAATGCAAAATTGTTGACCTGGGCGATTCTCATCGGAGTTGGAATAGTCAAAGCATACGGAATCGCCGCCTTTTTCATGCATTTGAAAGGCGACCCCTTCATCTACACCAAGACTGCAGTGTTTCCATTGTTCTTCGTGATGTTGATGTTGTACGGTATCGGCCTTTCAAACCCAGGAGGAGTTGATCAATTACCTAGTTGGTGTCTACCTCCGTGGATCAACTGAAAGAGTGAATTATTGAGCATAGTTCGAATTGATCAGAGGCCGAACAGATGAATATTACACGTACTCTTTTTCTTGGTTTGATATTACTGATTTCCAGCATGGCTGGATGTCTAGATGGATCTCCTGCTGAGGATATCCATGGTGAGGATTACAATGGAACTCCATTGGCCAATGGCAATGCAGGCGATTTCATTCTCATCGACCAAAATGGGGATAATTTTTCGCTTTCCAGTCTGAAAGGAGACCTTGTCGTTGTTAGTTTCATCTTCACTCGCTGTACAGACACCTGTCCACTCATCAGTTCGAAACTCAGACAGGCTGAGGCTGATCTTGGGGACAAGATGGAGGATGATGTGAAATTTGTATCAGTAACTTTGGACCCAGAATACGATACCCAAGAACGAATGGAGGAATATGCAGGCATCCACATGGTCGATTGGCCCCATCTGTCCGGAAGCAGAGAAGATCTGGAAACCGTATGGTCAAATTTCGGCATACTCGTTGACAGGACATTCATTGAGTCCCACGCTGCAGTAAGCATGAATCATGTCTCGATCCTATATCCTGATGATACAACAGAGTTACATGGAGTGATGAATGACGTAGTCTCCGAGAACTTCACTGGTTGGAACCTCACTACAACTGCCTTGGAATCAAGCAATGTTTCTCTTAATTTTTCATTTCATGAACAATGGGGCCATAACGTTGTAGGAATCAATGGAAGTGATGTTCCAGAAGATGACTCTTGGTGGTGGAAGCTGTATGTATGGAACATGAGTAACAATGTCTGGGATGAATCATCTGTTGGCATTGATTCTGTTGAAGTGAATGATATGACACATATTGCATGGGCCGCCAACACTTCGAATATCTCACTACTTCCCGCCCCAATTTCCACTACGGGGCATTCGCATGGAGAGACTGGAGATAATGAAACGAATTCAACACATTCTGACGACTCTCATTCACATGAGGAAGTTGAGATAGCCAATTACACGGTTGGCCACAATACTATCACATTCATTCTCGATGAAGAATTGGATAAGCGCATTGCTTTTCTTGGCGATGAATGGCCCGCAGAACACCTTGTCGAGGACATCAGTACTCTGTTGAATGAAGACGGAAGCCGAGGAGAGGGGGATGCCCATGACCATGACCATGACCATGATGATGATCATTCAACCCCATCTCTAGGGATTTTCTTCACCTTGATGTCTTTGTTCGTGGCTGCAATAGTGTTCCAAAAGGGACTAGATTGAGCGCGGAGAGGGAGATTCGAACTCCCGCGGCGTGCACCACCGGATTTCAAATCCGGCGCAATACCAGGCTATGCGATCTCCGCAACAACACTGCGAGCCACTCACCGGTCTTCAATACGCAGGTTAACAGGGCTCTTTTGGAATGTGTTGGAAACGATTGTTTTTCAAATCAGGCCGCGCCTCGGGTGGTTGATGCGAGCCCCCCGAGTGGCAATTCTGGTCCTGCTGGTCATGTTGTTGGCCCCACTTTCAGGGTGTGTGGGTTCTGAAATGCCAGAATGGGGTAAGGAATCGGGAGAGATCACGGTAAAGACTGACGGCGATACGGTCACCATCGATTCCCGATTGACTGAAGGCGGAGCTCTACATTCGATGACAGCAACCAAGACTGGATGCGGTAACGATAGCGATGCTTATGTTGTTGAAGGCTGGTTGTCGCAATTTCATCATTATCCTTTGAGTGCAGATGAGGCTGGTGATGATAATGACCTTCTGATGGGCGTCACTACTGTTGCTATCATTGAATTGATGTCTTTGGATATGGCTCTAGAAGTATTACCTGCAAATGCATTGAGAGTCGATGTCAAGGATTTTGGTGACCCAGCAACAGGGGGCAAGGCCAATCCTTTGGCTCCTAGGACATTGGGTGAGCCGAAACTTGGCGAGAACACTGGGTACATGACTTTGGGATTGATACCTGCGAGTGAGAATATTCTCTTCGGAATGAATGCTTTCGATTGGCATACTCCGATAAAAATAACAGGATACTTTCTGACTAAACAGGAAAACGCTACACTTGGAAATGCGCTGAATATTGGAGGAAAAATACCTGAAGATTTCGATGGTCGATTGACTAAGGGCCCAGGAGGGGAAGTATTCCTTGTTGAAGAAATTCAATTGGGTGAGGATACCATCATCTCAAAGTCGGGTGAGAGTGATGAGGAATGGGTCAATGGAGATGTTCCAATGCTTGGCCGTTGGATGTACATGGTTTCGTTGATGGCTGTTGGCGGCGGTGGTGCCTTCGTTCTGTTTGGTGTTTCTACTGCGATGCAGCGCAAGAGTGCTGCTTCTGCGGCATCGATGTTGCTTGGCGCTGAACGAGTATCCAAGGCCAAGGGAATAAAGAAAGAGATCAAGGATGCAAGAGAAGATGGTCTTGAGATCACCAAAACAAAGCGAAGCAAGGGAGGAGGTTCTTCAGCCCCGAAGGTTGCAGACGAGGATATCAAGGGATTCAGCCTTGACAATGTGCTTGAATCCGGTCCCAGTATTTCTGGCAATACAATGGAGATGGGTGGCGGTTCAGTTCTAGTGACCGATGAAGCGATTGATATGGATGAGAAATTGGATGATATGCAAGCCTCCTCAAGTCTAGTTGACAATATCATTGGCGGTCAACAACCGCTATCGAGAGGCCCACCGGGCGGAGGAGGCATGCGTGAACAGGCTGCTCCAGTCAGGGAGAGTTCACCACCACCCAGAAGAGAAAGAACTTCACCTAGAAGTGAACAACAAGCGCGTTCAAGAGGCCCTCCACAAAGAAAGAGAGCAGCAAGTCAAGACACTGCAGAACGGCAACCACCACAAGAAGCGCCGCGAAGAAGAAAACCCTCAATGGCCGATGATGATGATTTCTCAGATTTCTCATTCTGAGGATTCCCAGGCTACTACCTTCGCTCCTCGAACCTTCAATTGTCGAGGCTGGAATGTCAAAGTTGCAGGTGTTTGTATGCAAGGCTCTCCATCCGCTTGGATATACAGTGTTGGTGAATGAGGGCCATCGCTGATTTCGCCATCTTCCCCTAGTGCTCGAATCTCCAATCTCTTAGCATTCCTATATTCGATATTGTACCTTCCAATATGAGTTCCTTTACGAAGTGGCCCCATCAATCGAATCATCTTCAACTTCGATAGATTGAATCCAATAATCAGGTGTCCATGGGGATTTGTTGGATCAGCACCTGGGCAAACACGATATCCACCGCCAAAAGTCTCACTCATTGTGAAAGCCATCACTGAAAGGTCGCCCTTCATCGGTTCTTCATCATCTATCTTGACCCAAGCCATCTTCTTCTTCCAGCGTAATACTTCTGTAAGTCCGAGGTAGGTATATTTCAGGCTACCACGAATCCATTTCCCGCGTGTGAGCTTCGCCCTACTGGTCATAGAGGTCACTCCTCCATCAGATTCCAGGAAAACCCATCTAACCACATTACCCTCTTTTTCGGTCGGGCCATCACATTCTCGAGACACTGGAGAGGGATATCCCTTCACCGCAGGAGCAGGCAGGCCTTCCAATCTCAATGCCCCGACACTTCGGTCAACACCAGTACTCAGCGTTTCAATAGATAATTCCAGATTTTTCCGATGCAGGCCATGTGCCATGGCCAAATCATTACCTGAACCTGTTGGAATGATACCAAGAGTGAATTCACTCTCTCTCAAGGCACTGGCTACTTCGTGAACTGTACCATCCCCTCCTACAGCTACGATCAATGGCTTTTTGGCCAGTCCTTCATTTTCTTGTCTCAATCTCCATGCAATCTCAGTCGCATGACCAACTCTTTCAGTCATATGAGCCGTGACTTCCCAACCTTTAGATTCCAATTTGGAAAGAATGGTTGGCCACCTTTTTCCCGTACTGCCATCACGCCCTACAGGATTGATGATACAGTGCATTGAACCCATGTATTGGGCAGGAGGCGGTCTGGACTTCAATGAGTCGATGTTCTCTTCAGGGGCTAGCCGTTCGGAGGTATGAATCGAATGTCGTGGTCTTCCGAGGAGATGTCATTCATGGCTCATGCCATTGAAGTTGCAGAACGCGGTAGAGGCAGGGTGCGCCCAAATCCACTTGTGGGGTGCGTATTAGTCAAGGATGGAAAGGTCATTGCTGAAGGATGGCACGATCATCTAGGTGGCTTACATGCTGAACAGATGGCTATACATGACGCGGAAGAAAATGGCTTTTCTCCAAATGGGAGTACTGCATATGTAACTCTTGAACCTTGTAACCATCATGGTAGAACACCTCCTTGCACAGAATCTCTGATGTGGGCTGGAATCAGGGAAGTAGTCATTGCCCACCGCGATCCAAATCCAACAGTTCGAGGAAACGGAATCAATGTTCTCGAAAAAGAAGGGATTGTTGTCCGAGAAGGGTTACTACAGGATGAAGCAGCCTTTCAGATGCAGCCCTTCTTGCATTGGTGTGAGAACATGCGGCCCTTGGTGACGCTGAAAGTAGCAATGGATCGTGATGGAAATGTGGATGACCTTGCATCAGAATCTCATCGTTTCACTTCAGAAGCCTCGCTTGATGCAGTACATCACCTGAGGAAGGAAGTAGATGCAATAATCATTGGAGTTGGGACGGTACAACGTGATGACCCTGCTCTAACAATTCGCAGAGTAGAGAGTGACACACAACCACTCAGAGTGGTGCTGGATAGAACTCTAAGAATTCCGCAGGATAGTAGATTGCTGAATGATGAGCATGAAACATTGGTCCTTCATTCACATGGAGATGAGTCTGAATGGTCGCAGAGAATGGCTCCTGATGATGATGGTTTCATCTCTCCTGAAGCAGTACTGAAAATGTTAGGGGACCGAGGATTCCAAGAAGTGCTACTGGAAGGTGGCCCAACTACTGCACAGCATTTCCTCAGTGCTGGATTGGTAGATAGAGTATTGCTGATCAGTACAGATAGCCAATTCAAACAGGGAGTGCCATTTGGGATTTCCAATGAAGATCTGAGGGCCAATGATATGGAAGTCGTCAATGAATTTGATTGGGATGGGGACAAGGTCTGTTGTTGGAGTAAGAAGGACCTAGGTTGGCCCACTTCATCATGGCCGACCCCATTCTGAATCAAAGATTCCAGAATCGTCTTTGAAGCTCTTGAACTCAAGATGATTTCCACATGGGTCTTTGATGAACATCGTCGCTTGTTCTCCAGGTTGATCCACATAACGAGTATATGGTTCAATCACGAAATCTATCCCAGATGTGACGAATCGTTCTCGTAACGAATGCCAATGTGTCCATTCCAGTACCAGACCAAAATGCATCGCCGGCACGGTTTTTCCATCTACAGGGTTGGTTGCAAGTTCTGGCATCTTCTCGACCTTGTGTGCCACTATCTGATGTCCGAACAGATTGAAAACAGCGGATTCTTCTTTTTCTCGCCCAACGCTGCATTCAAGAACTGTGGTGTAGAATTCCTTCGCCGCAAGAAGGTCATCGACTGGAAATGCCAGATGGAATGGCCTCAAATCTCTCATGAACGACCCTTGAGGTAGCGGTCCATCAATGAATTGCTCCAGCATTCAATGTTACTCAGTTGTAGGCGGGCGATGCAGGATTCGAACCCACGTCTCCGGCTCCGAAGGCCGGAAGGATATCCAGACTACCCTAATCGCCCATTTCGACGCGCCACAGTCCCGCCCTTTGAAAGCAACGGCTCTACAGGCCTCGTCAATGCCCTCCCCCTGCTTGGAACATGGTTGCAGCAAATGCTGTAGGGACACCAAGATGCCTCTGAGTGAGGAGGATGCTCTGAGGATTTCTTCAGCCACTGGATTGGCAGTAGTAGAATTCACCAAACCTCTCGCAGAAACAGGAGGAGTTCTTGAATTGGCAAATTCTTACGTCACAGATGCTTGCGTTTTCCTTGAGACTGATTCACGGGAACTCAATGCCCCTGGAATCTGTATCATCCATGAAATTCGTCCTGCTGGTTGTCGCTCATACCCCATCGTCTTGGATATGGAGGACCTTGTGTTCAAGGACGATCTATGCCCGTGGAAAGACGAATTTGAGGAGCCCACCGAAAACCATCGTGCTGAATTGTTGAGCCTTGATTCACAAATCAGGAGTGAAGCCGCTTTGCGCGTACAAGGCGACGCCCAAGACTTGCATGAACTGGAATGAACCAATTCCCGTCAATCTTCCATCCAGTAGATGAGAACAAGTTCTCAATATCTTGCCATTCCATTCCCATGATCAAATCACCATCAGGCGTGGAAGGTAGCATGCAGCACATGACGGCATCATCGATGCATACAGAATTGAGAGAATCCAATACTGAAGAGAATAATTCCGGCGTTGAATCAGAGCGCCAAGCATTTCGTCCATATGGCGGGTCGAAACAGACCATCCTGATTCCGGAGATATCCAACTCGGAAAGCCTTGTTGCATCGCCACACAACACTCTTGCTTTTGCAGCGCACCATTCAAGATTTTGTAAAGTCCCAGCGACCATTTCAGGGTCCAAATCGACTCCAATAGATTCAACTCCACTGGATGCAGATTCGATGAGTACACCGCCAGTTCCACACATCGGGTCCAGTAGAGGTCCTTTTCTCCCAGCTAGATTCAACATCAGACGAGCATGTCTCGGGTCAAGGCTTACTGGCTTGAAGAATGGACGTTGTGTCGCAACCCGTTCTTTCCAACCCTTGCGAGGCGGCTCTTTCAGCAACGGTATTCCCCAATACAGTTCTTCACCATCGATCAATAGCTCAATCACTTGTTCGGGATGATCCAGTTCAATCTTGTAACTGGCATCAGTTAGGACACCGCCCATTTCTTTCGCTAATTCAATTCCCTTTACACCAGGTTTACGTTCACCATGTCTGGACCACTTGACTGCTATTGATTCGTTATTGTTCAGTGGATTGGCTGAAAGCCATTCAGAAAATGAATCGGAGAGGGAGATTACACTACCACTGCCATGTTGTGTGAGAATCTGGTCGACGGTGGCAGCGTCATCAAGCCCTGAGTACGAATTGACTTGCACGATTCTTGGTGTTAGAATCTTGACGACCTCTGTAAGGGAATCGACTTCAGACTGGAACAAGGCAGGGTGCCAACCGCTGCCAAGAACCAGATATCCTTTCTCCATATCAAAAGCCGACAAGTCACCATTATTCACAGGTTCCATGCCAAGAGCATATTGAGACAACCTCTTGATGGGCGGGTGATTCGCGCAAGCATGGCGGCGAAGGGGTCCATACTCACAACTCTCGGGTTGCTGTTGGTATTGTTCTCTCTGTTCATCGCTCCATTCGCCGTTGCCGCAGACACTGCATTCGTTGTCGCCGAAGAGGAGGTGCTGCAGGAAGAGCCTCCACATGGCACTCCTACTTCCCATCTCAATACGCGAATGTACATGTATGGAATTCAAGACGGTGCTCAACAGTACTCCAATTGGGAGACTTGGACACATGCTGGAACTGATGGTACCTCAGATGACAGTTTCGCTGAGGATAATGTTCCCGGACAACCAAATAGTGGTGGAGGAACAAGAGCGTTCACATTCACAGGGAGTGCGCCCAACCCAGAGGTAGTGCGTTTGGAACCAAGTGTTCCTTTTACAGGAAGATTCAGTCTAGATTTCTTTTGTCCACAGACTCAAACTTGTTCAGAACAGGTGCGGGTAGAATTGATGTATCAACAGAGTTCAATCGGAGGAGTAATCCTAGATGGGCCACTGGAAGAAGGCGGCAACCAGTTTGAGTTCAATATTTCACATGATTTGAATGAGATTGAAGAGAATGTTTCCTTAGGATTGAGAATCGAATTCACCAAACCACATGATGTTCTTGGTGGAGGTTATACATTGTTTCTTCAGAATGATTTCTATCTCGATGTACCGGCATTACCACCTGAAGAGTTTGTCATTGAAGTCGAGGAAGGAGGCGTCTATGAGAGTCCATTTGCCGCCAGCGGAAGCGGATATAGTGAGATTAAGGTGCACCAATTTTCTTCTTTGAATCCGATATTTTGGGGTGTTGCAATCATTGTTTGTGGGATTCTATTAATCATGTTCACTCCCTACTTGAACCTCAAGGTTCCAGCCACCATCATTGCAATGCTGGGTTTGATATTTTCAATGACAGTCATGCCTTTCATCGTCATGACCGTTCCATATGATGAAAGCGAGTTGGGAAGCAAGGTATTGACCATTGATGAAATCGTCAGTCAAGGAGATGAAACAGGACAATTCCTTTCAGGATTCCCTGAAGGCACTGAATTTCAGTTATGGATGTCATTGGATTCAGTTTACGAAAACAATGTCGATACCTTCAGTGCTAAAGGAATTGAGAAGATCGATGTATACGGATTAGGTTTTGACCATTATGCGGAAACTTTGGCCGATTCAAGTTCAACATCGAAGTATGGCTTGTCCAAGGTTCAGCAATATTTCTCATTATTAGAGGTTGATCCCACTGGCGGGCATGGGATATTGATAGATGTCACGATGGTAAAACGTTGTCCAAACTGTGTCGAAGTGGTACCACAATGGGGTCTTGCCACAGAAACCGGTGATGGTGGTTTGGGATATCCTGTCGAGGAAACAAGATTTGTACCAATCAATAATGGTCAGGCCGTATTGTTTGTCGTTCCCAAGAGTGCAATTACCGTGACAAATACAGATCCTTCTTGGATAGATACACCGATGTATGTCAGCATCGGAGGTTGTGTACTGATGCTTGGAGTTGGTGCTTTGCTTCAACATCGTTCGACTAAGGCTTATGAAATGTGGATGCTAGAAGAAGGGATGGATGAAGAATCTGAGGATGTGTGAGAATGGGGTGTAATCTGAGAGACCTCGTAGAAAAACATCCAATCGACTTGAAGTCTCTCGCTGGAAAGGTTGTCGGTATCGATGCTTTTCTGGTAGCATTTCAGTTCATTACCAGCATGCGAAACAGAGGCCCAGAAGGAGATGGAGGACCATTATCAGACTCTAAAGGTCGTCCAACTCCACATCTGATAGGTTTCTTGGAAAGGACAACGACAATGATTGAACTTGGATTGAAGCCAGTTTACATCTTTGATGGAGAGCATCCTGGATTGAAGGCCGAAGTAATGAAACAACGTAGTGCCAGGAGAGCAGATGCCAAGAAGAAATGGAAGGAAGCATTGGCTGCAGGCGATTATTCAAGAGCACAGAAATATGGCCAACAATCAGCAGAATATACTCCAGAGATGCAAGCGCAGACAAAGAAATTACTCGATTTGTTAGGTGTGCCATGGGTAGATGCAGCCGCCGAGGGAGAGGGTCAAGCAGCGGTAATGGCCAAACGCGGGGAGTTGGATATCGTAGCGACACAGGATTGGGATGCTTTGCTATATGGTTCACCAGTATTGATTCGAAATCTTATGTCGCATGGAAAAAAGCGAATGGGAAGATTGGTGACCGCAGAGCGAATCGTCCTGTCAGAATTGCTGAGTAAGCATGAGATCAGTATGGAGCAATTGGTTGATCTAGCCATCATGATTGGCACGGATTTCCATCCGGGCATCAAAGGAATTGGCCCCAAGACTGGATTGAAATTAATCAAGGAACACGGAGACATCGAAACAATATGTGTAGTGAAAGAGAAAGAGGTTCCAGAGAATTTACAGGAAATCAGGAAAATATTCCTTGACCATCCGTATCGCGAAATTACTGAACTGAAACAAGGACTCGCCAATGAGAATGACTTGCGCAGTTTCTTGATGGAGGATTTCGATTTCAGCGAACAACGCCTAGAGCGCAATCTGAAACGTCTGAAGGGCCGTCTTCGCAGAGGTGGACAACCCACATTATTCGAGTTTTGATGCAGTTTGAACGCGTAGCATTGAACACCTGTGGAGCAACGCCAGTCTGTGAGCGACGAAGTAGAGGGCGAAGCACTCCCATGGTGGAACCCTCAATCCAGTAAGTTTTGGAGCCTTCTTTTCATGCTGGGAATCATTCTCCACATCATCGTAACTTCAGTCAGTGAAATTGGTCTTGATGCTCACGTGCATGCAACCTATGTGTCGGTTGAAGATGGGGTTGGAGAAGACAGATTGGATTGGGGTCACACAAGACCGGTGGACAGCCAATCATCCGACCCTTCCTATAGCCCTGAGATCGGTGGTACCTATTGGGCCTGGCATGCTTGGCTTGGCTTGTGGTTCGACTTGATGGGCCATAGTACAGAAGCATTGCAGACAGGAGCTCTGTTATTGGCTGCCCTCATGCTATTCATTGTATGGCGTTGCACTGAACGTCTTTATGGGACAGAGGAAGCAGCCAGATTGACTGCTCTCATCAGCATCAATCCCGCCTTGCTATTCGCTGCAGGACGCGTTTATCCAGAGGAGTTCATGCTCATTGCCATCAGTATTGCTCTGTTGGCATTGTTACTCGGACTACGTACGGGTGGAAAGGGGATGTCGCTTCTGTGGTTGATGGCACCAGCAGCAGTACTCTTCGGGGCGACTGTTAAGGGAATCGACCCAACCGCCGCCGTACTCCTTTTCATCATCGGTTTCGTCGTTTTTGCAGTCGATGGATCAAATGAACTGTTGGTTAAAGTGACTCGTAGACCGCATCGAGCATTCATTGTTGGTAGTGGTTCAGTCGTCATGGTTTTCCTTGGTTTTGCTCTGTTCGCTCCAGCAGGGTTGACAGTTTCTTCTCTCAGAGAAGCACCAATCCGATTTTTCTCTGCAGTACTTTTCTCTATTCTTGATGTGGTTATCATCTTCATGTTGTTTGGTATGGTTCTTTGGCCATTCATCAAGGATTCCATACGTGCTGGCTTCACGTTGGTTGACAGAGAAGCAGGATTGCTGGCAGGAATCATCGGTGGCATGACTACAGCAATAGTCCTCTATGTTGCTGCACTTTGGACTCATGAATCACTTCTTTGGAATGCTGAATGGCCTTGGATGATCTGGACTATGGGAAATAACGGCAGATATGCGACGATGCTTATGATTCCATGTTTCTGGTATGTCATGAGAGTTCGACAATTACAGGCTGAAGACGTCGATGAAGAAAAGGGAGTTGTAGAGGAAGCGGAATTGCACTCACTTGAGAATCTAAATGGAAAATGGAAATCCGTATTGCTCGGAATCTGTTTGATTCTTCCTCTTTCGTTATTGGTTGCATTCCACGGTCAGACTTCATGGACCAGTGACGCTGCTGGATATCTGAGCACTGAAATGGAGGAGGAACAAGATTTCCTTTTCATCAGTGAAGCAACATTGGGGATGCATTGGCTCTATTCCTTCCATCTAGAAGTGGATGCCGATGGAACACGAAATATCACGGGCCATTGGAGGGCCATGGATGCGGGTTGGCAGGATGAATTACTGAATGGAACCGCGTTTGAGGACAGGGGAAACCTGTCAAATGTGAAGTGGGTGGTTCTTTCACCTGAAGTTGACGTAGATTTCAGCCATCAAGATTGGCAGCAAATCAAATCCGGAACTGCCCCATGGATGAATGGTGGGGGAGAATGGATCATTCTGAGTAAGAACTGAACCTACTGGAAATTCTGACCATCCTATTGGATGGAAAGTGTACCGATTTCAGCGACTGTTCTTGTCGTCTTGAACTCTCTTGCGCACATCCTGAGCAGTTGCCTTGGCTGCTTGCATTGCTTTACGCACTCGTGTTCCAGCGGCGGAGTTTCCTCCGTCGTGCTTGGCGGCATCGCCAAGAGCTTCAGTCAAATCATCAATCATTCCTTGTACCATGGCTTCAACAGACATGAGCCTCTCCCGTAGTCGAATGACTAAAAGGATATTCACTGCATCATTTCGTTGAAATCATAGTGGTGGACACCACTTTCCTGAGTTTTTTGCATGGTCTAGTAGGTGCCAATACACGGTGTCGATTTCTATATTCGGGTTTTCTATATCTGAATCAGTTGCACGTTCCTGAGAACCTAGAGGCTTCCACTTTCTTCTCGAGATACTCTTCAAGAAAGTCTTGTGCAGAGCAGGACCACAAGTCGGTAGTGATAGTCCAAGGAATTTGGCTGTCAACCACTGTCTTTCCACAACACCATTGTCATTCATTGCCGTAACCACCTTGTTCCAGTTATTCCCTCGACCAGTCTTTCGATTGAGTAATGCGGTGGGATTGACAGATGAATCCACCACATATCCATATTCAGCCAATACTTTTGCCATCCAAGGAGCGATATATCCTGCAGGTGCTCTGAACCATGGACGCCAGGCTGGGCCAGAGAACTGCTTGATGCGTTTTGTTGCAGCATCCAGTTCTGTGCTGAATCCTGCAACATCTTCGGGCCATGCTGCCCATGAACGATGGGTGTTTCCGTGCGAGGCTATCCTTAATCTGCCAGTGTCTATCATCGGCTGCAACCAATTTCTGAAATATTCTGAATCCAATTGATCAGCGATGATGAAAAGAGTTGCTTCCCTACCTTCAGAGAACCATTTACTGAAACCCTCCATTCCGATTTTCAACTCAGGGCTTGGGTCTTTGCCGGAGCAATCCGCTGGCAGACTATGCCTGCTTCTTGTTGGGTGTCCTTGATGCCTAGGGAGGTGGCGAAAATCGTCACTATCGATAGTCAGCCACAATTTTTTTTCATTCAGTTTCATCCACTCCATCAACACGAGGTAAAGGAATGACGTGAATATGGTGCAGAACTGTTCTATTGTCAATTTCGATTGGATGGAGTTCAGGGCTGACTTCCACCCCTCCCCATTTATTGCAAATCGCCTGACTTGTTGACAGTCCAGCCTTGTTATGAGGATGTACAGTAACCTCAATCAACAAATCCTTATCTTTGGAAATCAGCCATTCGAATACTTCAGATACTGCACGAATTGCAATGCCCTTTCGTCTGTATTCAGGTCTGACCCAGTAACCTAAATTCCAATCCGTATCTCTGAGAACCAATTCATCACCCAGACCAACCATGCCAACGAAATTATCGGATTCGTTCTTTTCGTGAATGCTCCAGAAATGAATTCTTCCGGTATTGCTATGAATCTCGAGCTCAAACAGGAAATCTGACATCTGCAGTGAAACATCTTCCTCACTCTTCAACCACGGTAACGCAGCCTTAGCGCCTTCAGGATCTTCTTGATGGGCTTCAACCACCGATTTCAGCAAACGACGGTGCACTGGTCTGAGGATGAAATCTGAGCCCAGACGGAGAGATGGGGTCGCCCGGGTGATCATCATGATTGCAGGAGAGCGGCTGCTGCTGTTGAAACATTGGGGTCATCAGGATAGGCTTTCTGAGCCGCTAGAATCATGGCTTTCATCTGTTCACCCCTGCCAAGACTATGCAATAATGCGCCGATGTGATGCAAGGCATCGAACCGATTCCCAAGGTGAGGTCCAAATCTATTCAATGCTGCTTCAGCGGCTTCACGGTCGCCTTTTCGGGCTGCTTCCATCGTTTCGATGATCTCTCTTCTGAGAATTCTTTGATCCCATGGTTCAGATTGTGGCCACGGCCAGATATTGGTACTGCTAAGAATATCATGTGAAGGAGAGGTGGTGATGACCGGTACAGGAGCAGTAGGTGGTGTGGCCTCCTCTACGATTTCTTGAACTGGAAGGGGTGCTTTCGCTCCATTGGTCACTGCAGGAATCGAGGAAAACACCTCTGGTGGAGGTGCTTCTGTAGGTGGAGTAGTTTCAACCACAGTCAGTCCACTATCTTCTGTTGGAGTAGAAACAGGTTTTGCAGCAGCGATGATATCTTCCAGTTCATCATCAACGTCATCATCAGTTGAGAATAGGTCATCGATTGATGGTACCGGTGGCGGGGTTAGTGCTGGTGCATTAGCAGGTACCGGTACAGGAATACTTGCAGGCTCAGGAGTTGAAACTGTAGCAAGAGGGGGCTCAGAAGATGATTCAGGAGTAGGATTTACAATTTCAGCGGCCACCTCAATCTTTGGGATGACCGGAGTACTTGCAGGAGTCAACGCCTGCTTTGCCGTTTCAGAATCTTGCTCGTTACCTACTGCATTATCCATAATCTCTGCGAAACTGGGCCCTCCTTGAGACATGATAATGACTTCATCATCTCCTACAGTTTCGTATTCATTGACTTCCACAGTCATTTCATCCATGGTAATGACAGAGACCGAGAGATCTTCTTCCATTCCAGGTATGACTTCTTGAATCAATTCGCCCCACAATGTATCTTCATCGTCTTCCAAGTGAGAGGTACTTTGATGCATGGCCTTGACATCAAGTTCGTAGTAACATTGGTGGCATGAAGTTGCGTCTGAAGGGTTTTCAGTTTCACAGAATGGACATGTGCGATTTGAGGAACGGCGCTTCCTCCCGCCAGCCTTCTTGCGCTTACCCCACATGAGAATACAGTTTTGCGGCTTGACAATATGGTATAAGACTCACCACGCATTGTATATTCCTCAATCATAGAATCGCTATGCAGGAAATCTCCTTGTCCTACATTCTATCCGGCGTACCATGAGCAAGGGAGATGTTCGCAGAATGGGGCCAGGAAAACCCCATCGTGACAGTATTCCTGAGAATCAGATACATTGGCGGCGAAGTCAAGATCATCTCAAATTGTTCAGTACGTTGACACATTGGGAATTAGAAGATGAGATGGAACTTATGGAAGAACGCTGGAGTTCTTGGAGCAATAAACGGTTATCTGCCGCTGGCGTCTCACTTTTCAATCTCAAAGGGAGAATGAATGGACGCTTCTTCGGTGAACCCATAATCGCATTCAGCAGCGATTCTGAAGGCGGATTGCCATGGCATGGCTTCAGTCACGGAGACATCGTCATCCTTAGTCGTTCCAAACCGTCGGAAAAACGAACGATGGAAGGCATTGTGCTGGATAGAAATCGCAAAAGGTTGCGCATTGTCTTCAAAGATAAGCCGGAGGACCTTCGAAAAGGTAGGTGGAGATTGGACAAAGGGGCAAACAGAGTTGCGCATGACAGGATGCAGAAGGCACTGGAATCTTTCCACGATGAAGAGGAAGAGATGGGCACTCCATTGCGAGATTTATTGTTGGCCAGCGTTCATGATATGGAAGGTTCATCTTCTCAATTACCCGAAGTGGGAGGGTTGAAACGAATAATCAGTAGAATTGATGTTTCTGACATGCCATTGAATGAAACGCAGATGAAAGCGGTTGAGAATTCATTACGCAGTAGATTGACGGTGATTCAAGGCCCTCCCGGGACTGGTAAAACACATACTGCAGTACAATTGGTACGAGCATGGGCGCGCTATGAGATGGGCCCGGCAATGGTCTGTGCAGAATCAAATGTTGCTGTGGATAATCTCCTTGAGGGTT
>CAXRJY010000106.1:0-8109 GCA_964230915.1 Candidatus Poseidoniaceae archaeon
CCGCACAACGACTGTTCACGGCCCCATGTCCACGCATTGCACCACTGGCTGGTTTAGTCGTCCACACTCTAGCTCCTGTGTAATGGAAGCCGCCTATCTCGGAGGGGGAGGTGTGTAAGACTCCATTGTAGTAGGTAGTGACATGTCCGAATGTTGCGAATGCTCCGCCATCGATCAGAGCATCGGTTTCAATACCCGATATGCGTCCTTCATCATCAGCATGTACTCCCATCTGTATGCGAGAGGGGTGCCTACCACGATTTATCCAATACACTTCTTCTCTATCGAAGCATATGCGAACAGGACTTCCCGATTTACGAGCCAGTATGGCAGCGCACATCTCATGTGGAAAAGGGTCTGATTTGCCACCGAATCCACCGCCAACGAAGGTTCTGTAGACGTTTATCTGATGCATCGGAATATCAAGTACAGATGAAAGGGCTCTGTGTAGATAGTGTGGTACCTGTTGTGGGGTGTACACAGTCAAACGTCCAGCAGGATCCCAATGTGCAACTACTGCATGAGGTTCGGTGAAACCATGGTGCAATCCTGCAAAAGACCAGTCTGCTTCACTGGAAGCAGCAGGCTCATCCATTGCTGAAAGGTTACCAAACTGCTGGAACACTCTTTTCTGGATATTCGATTCACCGATGTGGTATTTTCCTCGGTCGTGAATGGGATGCTCAGTATCTTCTAGACCGTCTTCCATATCATGAACTGAATCAAGTACCTCATAATCGACTTCTATCAATGACAAGGCTTCGATAGCGGTCGCTTCATCACATGCAGCAACACAGGCGACCAAATCTCCGACATGACGTACCTTTTTCTGAGCCATAGCGTGCTCGTCCTTGGTTACCGGAAGAACACCGAAACTGTTGATTGAATCCACGCCCGTAGCAACTGCAACCACTCCTTCAAGGGCTTCTGCTGCTCTAGTGTTTATCGAACGAATGATTGCGTAATGGTGAGGGGAGCGCAGAATCTTCCCAATGAGTTCCCCGGGAAGTCGAATGTCATCGCCATAGCGTGCCTGCCCAGTCATTTTCCAATTTGCATCAACCAAAGGCGTACGTTTCCCGACGCTAGTCCCAGTGATATGCTGGTCATGCACGTGAGGGCCGCGGGGTTGTTCTTTCTGACCACCTTGACTGACTGGAATGTGGTCGATATCTTGAAGAGTACTTTCTGGAGATGAACCTCCACTTCCTGGGACTCCGAAATCCTGCTGGCCTGCAATGCGTTTGCCATCCTTTCGGGTCTTGTTGAAAGATTGTCTTGGGGCACCGCTCATGATAACACCTCAACGCGCGTCTCCAGGCGGTAATGTCGGCTCATCAGGTCCAACCGGATGGGGATCTGAGGAGGGGTCGGTCAAGTCAGGTGCAGACTCTCCCGAACGTTTGCTCTCGGCAGCCATCTCCACAGCCTCTACTATCTGCTGATATCCAGTACAACGGCATAGGTTGCCTTCGATTGCATCTTTGATTTCATCCTTGCTTGGCTCTGGATTCTCATCTAGCAGGGCTGAGCAAACCACAAGGAACCCTGGCGTACAGAAACCGCATTGTGAACCCCCTGCTTCAGCAAAACAAGTTTGAATCGGGTGTAGATGGTGACCATCTGCCAATCCTTCTACAGTGGTTATTGAACGTCCTCTTGCCTCCTCTGCAAGCATCAAACAGGACAGTCTCGGTTCACCATCGACAAGTACCGAACAACAACCACAGGTACCCAAGTCGCACCCTCTTTTCACACCGAGTGTTCCGACTTTATCTCGAAGTACGTCGAGTAGAATAGCGTTTGATTCCACCAGCATTTCACACTTCAGCCCATTCACTTCTGCCGTCCATGTGGAGACTGGTGGTTTGGGTAACATCTGTACATGTTTTGTATCTACCATGTCCGGTCGCCATAGGCGACCACAAGAACCCTGTTCTTCATCCTTGTCAGTGACAAGGATTGAATCAAACCTACATTTCGCACCGCTATGGGATTGAGATTCAAGCGACCATTAGCGGTATTTCTTTCACTCCTGTTCGTTGTCCCTGGTTGCCTTGGAGATGACTCTAATGGAACTCCGCTAGATGACTTTTCATATTCTGCTGACGATGGTAAGGAGTATTCCAAAGAGAACATGAAAGGTTCTGAATATATTATCCATTTTTCCGCTTCATGGTGTTCTCGTTGCTACAAGTCAATGCACAATATTTCTGATGTGATAGGAGAAACTGACTATCTGGTCATGAGTATGGAGAAAGAAGATTTGAATGGGATTTCTGAATGGCATGAAGCGGCAAATGATTCTAACTCCACTCAAGATATCACTGCACCATTCATGGATGGCTCCGAGTTATCTGAGACACTTGGAATAAAGGCGATGCCAACGATCATCCTGATCGATCGAAATGGAAACATCATTGCTACTCATGAGGGCGACTTGCTAGATCATTATGATATCTCAAATTTCATTGAACAGGCCTGATGCGATTTATCTTGAGGGCGGTATGTTGATGACTGCAACCGTTTGGGGGAGAAACAGTGGGAGCCATGTTTCGAGTGAAGACCTTTGGCAGTTTGACTTTGATCATGTTGCTGTTGCTACCAGCATTCGCGGTATTCGGAACTGTACCTGTAGTAAGTGCTGAACCTGTTGAAGAAGGATGGTGGGTCGAGACCACGGTTGACCGAGACAAGGATGGAATCGGCGACATGGTTGAACTACACCTCAACAACCCAATTTTCCTTGACCTGAATGGTACCTTACCAGTCATTGTAGATTTTGACCACACACCGACTCAACAGGATATTGAGATGTTGGAAAGGGAGGTTGACTTCCGCATGGGGTGGAATCTCCATTTGATAGATGCTCTAAGTGGTAGAGTGCACACTCAGGATATTCTTGCGCTTAGAGACCTTCCCGGCGTTGTCATGATTGAGTTGGATGGAATACTTGAGGTACAGATGGAAGATGTCGTACCAGTCCATGGAGTTGACTTAGCATGGGATGAAACCGGCTATGATGGCTCTGGGGTTGCAGTAGCCATTATCGATACAGGACTTGATCACCTGCATGTAGGAATTGATGACCTCGATGATGACAATTCAACCAATGACCCCAAAGTAGTTGCATTCTATGACGCAATCGCTGCTCCAGGTGAAACAAATGGCACTACTGAACCATATGATGATCACGGACATGGTAGTCACTGTGGAGGAATTACTGCAGGAACAGGCGCCCCTGACTTTGTCGATGTCGGAATCGCTCCTCAAGCCAGGCTCGTGGGAGTCAAGGTTCTGGATGGAGGTGGCAGTGGCTCTTTCGCAGGTGTGATGGGAGGGATGCAGTGGACAGTCGACGTTCGATACCAATACAACATTCGAACAGCGAGCATGAGTCTAGGTGGCCCAGGTGCTATAGAATGGACCAGTAGTGAGGAAGACAGTGTCAACCGAATGGCCAATGAGATGGCTAGGGCTGGAATCGCTCTGTTCATCGCTGCGGGTAACAACGCTGTATCTGCCCAGATCGGTACGCCTGGAAGTGCAGAAGATGTGATCACTGTTGGTGCATTGGACAAAGATACCAGCATTGCAATCTATTCCAGTCAAGGTCCTACTGAGGAAGGGCGCATCAAACCGAATATCGCTTTCGTTGGTTCAAGTGTTAATTCTGTTGCTGCCAATACTGGCAATGGGTACACTGCAATGAGTGGCACCAGCATGGCAACTCCTGGTGCTGCAGGACTTGGAGCACTAATGTCTCAAGCCAATCCAGACCTTTCTCCTTTCGATATACGAAACATAATGCAGGAAACTGCAACTTATCGGCAATGCCATTACATGGGAGCGAACGAGCCTTGTGCAGAGGATCTGATTCCAAAGAACAGGCAGAACAATGTCTATGGCCACGGACACGTCAATGCTCAACCATCCTTGATTGAAGCAGCTGAGAAGTCATATTCGTTCAATAGCAACCTCACTGTTAATGTGACCACTTCTGCAATGATGGACAACCACATACATCTCAACCCAGGAGAGCATATCGACATCGAGTTGAATACCCCAGTTGATTCCATACAATGGCGTTCCAATCATCTTAGAGACCATTGGGCCAATCTACATTCATATCATCATCAAACCACTGCTGAGTTATCACACACTGACATCTATCATCAATTGGAACACTTGCCAGGAATAGAACTTCAAGGAAACCATTCAATCTCTATCAGAGCCATCAGCGGAACCTCATCATCACCATTGGTGACTGTTGACATCATGTTGATGGGAGAAATGGTAGAAGAATCTGAAGAAATGGAAGCTTCAGGAATTGGTACTGTTGTTTGGATTGGCATCAGTTTTTCACTTGGTGTCATTCTTTTCGTCATTGGAATGATGCTAGGTCGAAATCAATTTGAAGAAGCAGAATTGGTTGAATGATTACCGCATCCGGCCCATTGTTTAAGTCTCTACAGAGTTGGGCAATAGCGATAACATGCCTGCACCTACACGTCCTCCTAGCCGTCCTAAGCCGCGTAAGAGAGTTTCAGCAGCCAGCGGGAACCTGGCAATTCCGTCAGGTGTTCTCAATCCATCAATAGCGGCACCTTCTCCTGATGAGGTGGTGCAGTTACCATTGACTGGACCAATTCCATTGATTGAGAGATTGGCACAATTCTGGCTATTTGGAGTGGCAATGTTTGGCCTGTGGGGAGGTTTGTTCTACATCGCTTTCACACAGGGAGAAACAAACGAACGTTTCCTGATGCTTGGTGTTGGTGGACTTGCGACTGCTGCTGCATTCATCTGGGTGGTAGAACGTCAACGTCGCAGTCACGGAAAATTGGCTACTATGCATGATTATCTCTTGGGAATGGGATTGTTCTTCGGTGCTGCTGGCTTGTTCTGGTTCCTCAGATGGGGAATGGCTTTTGCTGCAGACCCGAATGGGCCTCTAGGTTTCTCTTGGTTGATAGATGATGCAAGACCATTTGCAGATGAGGAATGGGTTCCAGGTGCAATGGGTATTGCTGTTCATGCCGCGGCAGCAGTTGCTCTTGGTGTTGCGACATGGTGGTATCTCAAGATAATGGAGACTGGAACGGGCATTCTTTCGTGGTTCGTTGCTGCCATCACTCCATTTGGATTGTTGATAGTTGGACTTGGAACTTGGATCGATTGGTCAAATGGTGGAGTGAGTTATGAGTTGGGCATCTCATTGGTAGTTCTGAGTATTCTAGGGATGTGGATAGGAATTCAGAGCAATCGAACCTTGGTATTCTCTGTGGTCGCAATCCTTGCTTCGTTCATGCCAATAATCTATGAATTGGTCAATGATGGAACTGGAAGTGCATTGTCACTGATGGTTTTCATCATATTCGCTCAAGGTCTTCTTGCGATATCTCCACAATTGAAGGATGCTCAAGCGATAATCGAAAGAGCCTCTCTGGGTCTTGTCGCTGCAGCCCTCATCGCTATGGCGTGGATGACAGGTGGAGCCCTGACCATGCACCTAGGTCCTCTCAAGTTATATCCTGAAGATTGGCTTTCCGGAGCTGCTGTTCTATGGCTGAGCCTGTTGTTCGGATATTTTGGTGCAGTTCATATGAAGCGGGTTCCTTGGATGCCGATTGGACTTGCTTTTGCATTGTTCCTTATTCCTCACCCCAGCAATCAGGCTACATGGGCATTGACCCTCATCATGCTTCCATACTTATTGTGGAAACCAGACAGCAGGCAATGGGTCAGACAGGCAACCTTCTGTAGTGCTGCATTTGCATTCCTCATCGTTGATTGGATGAGTCATGCTCAACACAATTCAGGGATGGAGTTCTGGGGAACCATCGAGACCAACCTGATCCATCTCATTCCACTTGCATTGTTAGCAATTGGCGAATGGGCTCGTCGAATTGAGAGAATTTCTGGAAACACTTTCCGTGTAGCAATGGTTCTAGTCGTGCTCTCGCCGTCGATGCTCATTGAAGCGAACAGTCTGGTCCCATGGGCTTTCTCTGCCTATCTGTTGGTGGTTGCTGCTGAAGCAACGCGTAAACCTGCAGAAGGATTGCAGCAGAGAAAAGATGCGTCGATGACGCTCTTGACGAGTCTTGGTCTGACCACAATGCTCGCCGCTTTCGGCAGATTGGAATTGAACTGGTCACAAATGCCAGACATGCAGGGCTTCAATCTAGTTCTCGTCATCATCGCAGCGGCCTATTACGCTCTTGGCAAGTACAGCAAAGTGGTGGAACTTGATATTGGTCATTTCAATGCGTGGGCAATCCAGAATGGCGCCAAAGCACCAGTCTTCAATCCTGAATCTGGAATTCTGACGGTTCCAGCAGTTGAAGAAGAAGACCCTGAGAACCCAGCATGGTTGGAGAAAGGCTGGGGTTCATTCGCAAGAATGTCTTTGATAGGTCCATTGGTTCTCTTTGGAATTGCACTTGCTTCTGTTGATGGAAGAGCATTGCTTGATGAGTGGTGGATCTGCCTCTTTGCAGTTCCAGTTGCATTGATGGTCTGGGAATTGATGCAGGATGATGGCTCAGCCGAGTCACGTGCTATTGCCGCATGGGTATTGTTCCTGATGGCTTTGCCACTGTCAATACAATTGAGCAATGAGTTTTTCGACATCCCTCGAGCAGACAGGATACTTGACAAATCGCGCCTGATTTTTGATTTGATTCTGATATCTGGACCTGTTGCGATACATTTGGTTCTTCAGAAGAGGGGATTGCAGGAATCAGGCAAGTCACGAAATGCTGACATTGCAAGTCTAATCGGATTGTTGGCACTAGGTATTCTAGACACAACGGGTGGATTGGTCTACTTCACGATGTTTGCAATAGTTGCTCATCGGACCTGGCAACATCGCCTATCGGTGTTGGCAGTCCTGGCACCATTGACCCTTCCATTGATGGGTACTCGCCCTGCAATCGCAGGTGGAATACTCAAGGAGATGATTGCAGATGGAGCACTCTTCGATATGCTGTTGACCGAAGGAGAGATGTTGGATTTCAATGTCAGTCGAATCGTTGGTTGGTTCGGTGCCGCATTCTCACTGCTGATGTTATCACGTATCATACAGGACCGCAGGAATCCACCGGAGCATGATGATGATCGATTACCATTCATCTGGTCATCATTCGTTTTGATCGTCTCGTTGCAAGCATTGATGTTGCATGGGTCCTATCTGCTGTTGATATTGACTACTCTAATTCTCATTCTGGGTTGGTTGGCTGGAAGAACAGAGGTCTTTGTTTTCGCACCTTGGGCATATGTGTTCGCATTCCCACCTGCTCTAGCCGATACCTTCCCTGAATTGAATGGTTCTGAATTGTTCAGTTATTCTCTTCTGTTATCTGGATTGATGACAATGTTGTTCTCATTGTTGGCGAGGAATCAAAGCCTGTTCATGTATGTTGAATCAGTTGAATTCACTGCAGAAATGGAAGGGTCTATGAATCTGATGAAACATCACACCTCAGCTGATAGGGATTATGTGCAGAGGTATCTGTACTGGAGCGGCCTTGTTCTGTTCTTCCTCTCTTTCGATGTGTTCTATGGAGTTTCAAGTATTCTTGCGGCAGCATGGATGACTTATGATTCCTACAAGACTGGAAGCAAGAAGGTGTTCTTGATCACTCCTGTGTTCCATGCTTTGGCTCTTACCAATGTAGAGAGAATGACCGACTGGAATATTGGGATTCAATACTACGGCGGTTGGATGCTGGTCATTGATGGAATCATCTTCTCCTTGCTTTCATGGAAACAATGGTATCCACAATGGGAATGGTCTGAAGATGGTGCGGAATATTGGCGTTGGAATGACCAGATGGGAATGCTTGGAGTTGTGTTTTTCAGTATTGGAGTCTGGTGGTCCACCTTCGATTTCAGTGCTCTGATGGTTGCATTGATCATCATCGTATATGGTGGTTCGATGGTTGCCATCGACCCTGAGTCTGCATGGCGTAGGGCGATGGGTATCGCCTCTTCTACGGTTGGTGGATTCATCGCACTTGTCGATGATGATACGACGATGGGTGGAATCATCATGATTCTTGCTGGACTTGCTGCCTTCATCCAGGCAGCGATGTACTTCCAGCG
>CAXRJY010000107.1:0-12753 GCA_964230915.1 Candidatus Poseidoniaceae archaeon
AGGCTCATTGATTGAAGTACATCCCAAGCCAGTTTCATCTGTTGAACAGATGAGGGGAATAATTCATGAAGATGAGGAAATCATTGTAGTCTCAAAACCTGCAGGATTACTGACGGTTGCTACAGATAAAATGGAATCAGACACACTCCATTCTAGGGTTCAGAACCATTTACAACAGAGCGGGGCGGATGAATGGGGATTTATTGTTCACAGGCTGGACAAGGAAACCAGCGGCATCATCATTTTTGCAAAAACAGAAACCGCGAAGCAAATTCTCCAACACCAATTTTCTGAACGCCAAGTCAAACGTTACTATACAGCGATCGTTGAAGGTGAACCCGAAGATGAAGGAACTGCAATTAATTGGTTGATAGAAGACCGTAATCTCAGAGTTTGGGTAGTTGACGAGAATACCACAAATGCCCGTGAAGCGATAACACATTGGAGTGTTTTGGAGAAAAATGAAACCACATCGAAAATCGAACTCGAAATAGAAACTGGAAGAAGGCACCAGATTAGAGTGCAGATGGCTGAAATAGGACATCCACTCGTTGGAGATATTCGTCATGGCTCAAAAATCAAGAGCAGCAGGCTACTTCTCCATGCAACCACTGTGAGTTTCACCCACCCTAACGGTAATCATTTGACACTCCATTCCACTCTTCCCAATGAATTTGAAAAACGCAATCTATTGGAAGTCAAAGACATGGATTGAATAACCGGCGCCAAGACCCAAGACATGTATGGGCAATGTCAACGGCTCCACCGAACACGGGTGGATCAAGATCAAGGGTGCTCGCACCCACAATCTTCAGAACATTGACGTTGAGTTACCTAGGGGTAAGTTTGTTGTAATTTCAGGAGTGTCTGGAAGTGGCAAGTCAAGCCTTGCATTCGATACACTATATGCTGAAGGGCAGCGAAGATATGTGGAATCACTTTCATCTTACGCCAGACAATTTCTTGGGCAGATGAAAAAAGCAGATTGCGACCAGATAGAAGGCCTGTCACCAGCAATCAGCATAGACCAGAAGCAAGGCTCGCACAATCCACGTTCTACAGTCGCAACAGTTACTGAGATAATGGACCATTTACGACTTCTATGGGCCCGAATTGGCAAGCCACACTGCCCTACTTGCGGACAAGAGGTTGCAAGGCGCACAGTCCAAGAAATCGTTGATGACATGATGTGGAAATTTTCTGGTCAAGTTTGCGCCATATGGAGTCCAGCGATTCGAAATCGCAAAGGAACCCACGTAGACCTGTTCAAACATCTTGTAGATCAGGGATGGTTGGGTGGACGAGTCAATGGCCGAGATGCCGATTTTGAAAACCCCCCAATTCTAGAAAAAAACCTCAGGCATGATGTTGATGTGAGAATGGATAGGTTGCGAATAGAAGCATCGACAAGACAGAGATTGACTGAAGCGGTAGAATCCGGATTACAGATTGGAGGAGGTGCAGTAGCAATTGAACCACTTGAGAGCGAGGAAGGACCAGTAGCATATAGTGAAGAATTCGCTTGTCCAACCCATGGCTCTTTCATGCCAGAAATGAGCCCCCGCATATTTTCCTTCAACAGCCCTCTTGGAGCATGCCCATCATGCCAAGGTCTTGGAGTGCAACGGCGTTTCAGTGAAGAAGCGGTAGTGATGGAAGAAGCCACTATTGGCGAGGGATGCATCCGACCATTCCGCCGCTCAATGTCGCCAAGTTGGTATCGAAAAATGATGGAACAGGTTGCTGAGTACTACGGAATTCCAACAGATGTGCCCTTCAGGGAATTGGATGAAGACCATCGCGATATACAACTATACGGCTCAGGCTCTACAGTGATGTCTTTCGAATTCGTATCTGAAAAAGGCTCATCATATCGAATGCAAAGACCCTGGGAGGGCGTATTTGGGCGTTTGGAGAAAACATTCACAGAAACGAGTTCAGAACGCACACGCCACCGTCTTATGGGGTATATGACCGATGAAGATTGCTTGGTTTGCAGTGGAGAAAAACTCAACCCAGCAGCACGTGGCGTAGTTGTAGGAGAGACAAGATTACCAGAACTTTCTTCGCTTACAGTTTCTCAAGCTCTTGAATTGACCCGCTCATGGAAAGAAGGTGAATCACCACTTGATGAGAAATCATTGTTCATTGGAAATGAAGTGATAAAAGAAGTAGAAAACCGTCTTGCTTTCTTGAACGATGTGGGTTTGGATTATCTGACTCTTGATCGAAAGGCAAACACCCTGTCTGGTGGTGAAAGTCAAAGAATTCGCCTAGCAACCCAAATCGGCACACGTCTTACAGGAGTGATGTATGTTCTCGATGAGCCAAGCATAGGTCTTCATCAAAAAGACAATTCTAGATTGATTGCAACACTTCGTGAATTATCAGAATTAGGTAATACTTTGATCGTTGTTGAGCATGATGAAGAAACCTTGAGGCAGGCCGACTGGTTATGTGACCTAGGGCCGGGCGCAGGATCAGATGGTGGAGAAGTAGTTGCTAACGGCCCCCCTGAGAAAGTAATGAAATCAAAAACCAGCATCACGGGAGCCTATCTTTCCGGTCGCCGTTCCATTCCAACGCCCGAACACACCAAAGAATGCGAATATGGGTGGTTGACAATAAAGGGCGCGAGACACAACAATCTTGACAACATCGATGTCAATATACCACTTGGATTAATGACTGCAGTGACGGGAGTTTCAGGGAGTGGAAAATCCTCTTTGGTCTCGGGAATATTGGGGCCGGCGTTGTTACAACATATCCAGGGCACAGATAAACCACCAGGAAAACACGAATCCATCGAAGGAGTAGATTTGGTTGACAAAGTCATTATCATAGATCAATCTCCAATCGGTAGAACCCCACGTTCTAATCCAGCAACATATACGAAAGCATTTGATGAGATAAGAAAAATATTTTCAAACACACCATTATCGAAAGAGAGAGGATACAAACCGGGACATTTTTCCTTCAATGTAAAAGGTGGAAGATGCGAATCTTGCAAGGGAGGAGGCTCCATTAAATTGGAGATGAATTTCCTTCCAGATGTGTGGATGACCTGTGATATCTGCAAAGGTACAAGATATACCAGAGAGACTCTTGAAGTTGAGTGGAAAGGAAAAACGATTCACGACATTCTTGAGATGTCCGTCTCTCAAGCAGAAGAATTCTTTCAAAACCACAAGAAATTACACCGGACACTTTCAACTTTGAATGACGTAGGTCTGGGGTATATCAGATTAGGTCAACCAGCAACCACGCTTAGTGGGGGCGAAGCTCAAAGAGTGAAACTTGCAAGTGAATTGAAAAGACCACCACATAAACACACACTGTATATTCTCGATGAACCAACAACAGGGCTCTCATTATCAGATACAGAACAATTGATCACCGTACTTCTCACATTAAGAGAAAGGGGACATTCAATCATTGTGATTGAACACCACCTCGATGTCGTGAAGAGTGCTGATTGGATTATTGATCTTGGGCCTGATGGAGGAGATGGGGGTGGGCAGATAATTGCTGAAGGCCCCCCGTCCTCCATCATAAAAAATAAAAAAAGCCATACTGGACAGTGTTTGAAGAATCATCCTTGACCACCGAAGCCATGATGCGAGAACCCCCCTTCGTCTAAGCATGGGCGATGATACGGCAATGGCCGGAAATAATTCCAGCGAGTATGCTGACATTTTCAACACCACCGCCTCCACCGAAGATATTGAAATTAAATTGGCAGAAGTTCGCAAAGAAGAACGCGAGATTTTTCTTTTCAATACAGGAATAGGAGTATGGATAAATCGATTGATGCCCATCCCAGTCATCGCTGCAGGCATAATCTACCAGGTGGATCCAAGCATTTTTTCTGTCGATACCGAAAAGTCCCAATTTTCCATCATGTTGATTCTGATATTACTTGGACAAGTATTGTGGCAGATTCTGTTGGCAAAACGAGCCCGTGGTTTGAAATTAACACGGGCAGGATTTGAGATGCAAGGAATCATCGCTCGTAGAAAAGGACACCCATTCAAATCACTTGAGGGATATGAACAGGTTTCTTCAACGCTGAGAGATGAGCATATGCAATCAATTTCACACAGAGTATTTGGCATTCTTGCAATTCTTTGTTACCTTTCGACACTACTTGGCTCATTGTTTTTCACACCTCCTTATGCTTGGAATGAAATGCTAGAATTTTCAACATCCAATCCAGCCCCATTCATCTTTGCAATGTTGGTTGCAATCGGAACGGGACTTTCAATTCTAGTTTGGTTGGCTGCAGTAATGGACCCAACCAAGGATTTTGATGCCTCAGAACCAACGGGGCTGTTAGCAACATACATTCCATCGGGCCATCCAACTCTCTTGTCCGCACCATTCAGTCAGATTCTACTGTATATGATGGAGCCCGGACTCGCCAATAGATGGAATCAATATATTCGTGAAATCAGCGCCTTGTCAATTGAAGAAACATCAGATATCGAAGCGATTGAGAGAACCCTCTTCCTCTATCACATGAATCAAGAAGGGGTTATGAATCTCGAGGAAGTAGAAAGGGAATTGGAAGAGATATATTCGCCCGATGCAGTTTCTGGAATAATGGAACATGAAATTTTCAATATTGATATGATCCATCATCTTTTCAATCTTACAAGAGAACATAACCCCTCCTTTTTCCTGACTATCGATAGGTTGGAACACCGATTGATGAATCAATTGAAAGAACTCAAGAATAAGCCATTCATATTTGATTCAGAAGTTGACAGGCGCGTACATAGCGACCAAGTCAATTTGATGATTTATCTTGCAAGTTTGAAAGAAAGCAAGGACATCTATCAGATAGAAGTTATTTCACCAGGGCTTGAACCACAGACCCAATCAATAAAGCTGACATTCAACCATGACCAAACAGTCAATTTACCAGAGGGAGACTCACTCGAGATTCAAAAAGAGGGAGATGATGATTTGATTCATGTAATGGGCGAAGCATTAGATTGCGGCTCAGTGATCTGGCTGTCAATGCAACCGGTGAAGAAAGGAATTTTTGACACGCAAGTCACTCTCAAGGACGAAGAAGGAAACATCATTGATGGCAGAACGATGCGAACATCAGTTTCAAAGAATATTTCTCAAGCATTGAAACAATATTCAGGAAAGGCGGGGAAAGCAGGCGGATTAGCCGTTCCTTTACTCAAAGCAGCACCCAGTTTGCGTAGATTGGTTGGCTTACCCTGAAGCGAGTTTTTGATGAAAGCCTTCATGGACGGTCGTCAAACGCCACAGTCTGCCCCGTAGGGGCAGGCGTACCCACAATGTCACTTAGTGTACATCGAGTAGAGGTGACTCCACGTTCTGGAGATGGGATGGTGGATGTTAGAGGAGAACTCATCAAGCGCTCACTTCTCAACGACCACAATATACACGTGGAAGAAGTCAGAAGCATACTCGGCTTTCTTGTCAAAGCAGATATTGCTGCGGATTCAGTCAAGGACGTTGTAGATATTCTGTTCGCAGACCCAATTATTGAGATTGGAGTTTGCAATGATGAAATCCTGAGTGATGCAACATTATTCCCTAACCGCCCAGATGCTGTGATCAGTATAGGGTTCAAGCCCGGAGTTACTGATAACCCAGGTACAGCAGCATTGGATGGATTGAGGACCTTACATTCAGACATAGATGTCCATTCTGCGGTATCCACCACTGTCACGTATGCATTTCACGGACTTGATGATTCGATAGATATCGAATGGCTGGCAAAACAATTACACAATCCATTGATTGAACGTGCTGAGGTTGCAGATACTAGAGACTCCACATCTTCATTCCCGAAACTAGAGTTTCCTGAGGCCCCAGTAAACGAATTCACCCCCCCCTCCACCATTGATCTAGAAGTGGACGATGCTGAACTGGAACACATTTCAGAAACAGGAATACTAGCATTGAGCCTTGAAGAGATGAAAACGATTCAGGCCCATTACAGAGATCCCGATATACGGGCCGCTAGAACCGCTCGTGGGATTTCACCTAACGCACCGACTGATGTTGAACTCGAGTGCCTTGCTCAGACATGGAGTGAACATTGCAAACACAAGATATTTGCAGCACACATCACACATACGGATACAGAAACGGGCGAAAAGAGCGAAGTGGATTCTTTGTTCAAGACCCACATCATGAAACCAACTGTTGAAATGCAGGAAGAAGTTGATTGGCTGTTATCAATATTTCATGATAATTCCGGAGTCATAGGATGGAATGATGAATGGAGCCTATGCATGAAGGTTGAAACCCACAATTCACCCAGCGCATTAGACCCATACGGGGGAGCGATGACAGGAATAGTAGGTGTCAATAGAGATATTCTTGGCACAGGTCTTGGTGCCAGACCAATAGCCAATACCGACATCTTCTGTTTCGGCCCACCCGATTGGCAGGGAGACCTTCCAACCAATCTATTCCACCCCTCGCGAGTTCTAGCCGGAGTTCATGCTGGCATCAGAGTAGGTGGAAATGAAAGCGGAATCCCAACCGTGAATGGAGCCATCGTTTTTGATGACAGATATATCGGTAAACCACTGGTTTATGCTGGCACCATCGGGATAATGCCTAGACAATTACCAGATGGTAGACCCACCCACATCAAAACTCCAGCAGAAGGCGACATGGTGTATATGGTTGGAGGAAGAGTGGGTGCTGACGGAATCCATGGAGCAACCTTTTCCAGTCTTGAGTTGACAGAAGAAAGCCCCAGTAGTGCAGTACAGATTGGAGACCCAATAACGCAAAAGAAGATGCTTGATATGATTCTTGAAGCACGAGATGCCGGCTTGATAACCTGCATCACAGATAACGGAGCAGGAGGACTTTCAAGCAGCATCGGTGAAATGGCTGAATACACTAACGGGTGCGAAATAGATCTATCTCAAGTTCCTTTGAAACAAAGCGGACTATCTTCATGGGAGATTCTTGTATCTGAATCACAGGAAAGAATGACTGTAGCAGTAAAGATAGATGATCAAAGCGCCTTCGAAGAAATGGCTGCGCTACACGAAGTCGAGGCAACAGTGGTTGGAAGATTCACCTCAAATGGAGAATTTCACGTTAAACACGGAGAAATGACAGTAGCATCACTACCTCTGGAATTCTTACATGATGGAGTGCCACAACTACGATTGGAAAGTGAATGGATAGCGCCCGTGAATGAACCATTCATTCCCCCATCCAAAGTGGATTTTTCCGAGATATTGCTAGAACTTCTATCCCGACCAAACATTGCAAGTAAAGAAACTCTAGTGCGCCAATATGATCACGAAGTGATTGCACAAACAGTGGTGAAGCCCTTTGTTGGAAAACAATGTGATGGGCCCGGCGATGCAGGAGTATTGGCACCAATACATGGCAATCCTCAGGGCTTCGTAGTTTCTTGCGGCCTATCTCCGCGTTATTCAGATATCGATGCAGGAGCGATGGCTGCTGCGGCTGTGGATGAAGCGGTTAGAAATGCGATATGTAGTGGAGTTGACCCAAAGAAGATGGCGGGATGTGACAATTATTGCTGGCCAGATCCAATCGTTAGCGAAAAGACCCCAGATGGTAAATTCAAACTCGCTCAACTTGTTCGTGCGAACAGGGAATTGGAACGAGCCTGTCGCGGATACAGAGTCCCATGTATCAGTGGAAAGGATTCGATGAAGAATGATTATGGGAAAGGGAAAGACAAGATCAGCATCCCTCCAACCCTGTTATTTTCATTGATTGGAGACCATCCCGATGTTCGAAAATCAATAACTAGCGATTTCATCGCGTCAGACCATCAATTGTACCTATTGGGAGAATCGAAAGAAGAGTTGGGCGCTAATGAGATTGCATACATGTTAACGGAAAGCGGAAGAGCTGACGGAATAGGAGGAGAGGTCCCAAGATTGGGCGATATCGAAGCCAACCTTGCCATGTATTCATCCCTGAGCGAAGCCATCCATTCAGGTGTGGTATCAAGCGCCCATGATTGCAGTGAAGGTGGGGTTTCAGTCGCGCTGATAGAAATGTGCATTGGTGGCCGACTTGGTGCATCAGTAGACATTGAAAACATAGGCGATGCATCGATTTGGGCCAGACTGTTTGGGGAAAGTCTTGCTAGAATCATCGTCGCTGTATCGCCTGAGAATATCGACGAATTTGAAGAAAAAATGGAACCCCATTATCATACTAGAATTGGGACAACAACCGAGACAAACAGATTGGTGATATCAAGCGGAAATGATGAGTTGATCGATGTTGATATCGATATAGCACTCAAAGCCTGGAAGAGCACATTCTGCGGAGGTGATATCTGATGGTACACGTTCCAAAAGTAGCAGTACTGACTGGCTTTGGAATAAACTGCGACCATGAGACTGCAGCAGTATTCAACCTGGCAGGTGCAGAAGCTGAAAGAATACATGTCAATCATCTAGTATCTGGTGAACGGAGTCTCGATGAATTTCATATCATGGCCGTTCCAGGCGGATTTTCTTTTGGAGACCACCTAGGGAGTGGAAGGCTATTGGGGAACAGGATGAGGTTCCAGTTACGAGAGCAACTAACCTCCTTTGTCGCCGCTGGCAAACCGATAATCGGGATTTGTAACGGATTTCAGGTGTTGGTGAAAACAGGATTGTTACCGGGTAAAGAAATTCCAGATTTTGAACAGACAGCATCTTTGACATTGAACAATTCTGGTAGATATGAAGATAGATGGGTAAGTCTCGATTTCAATCCAGATAGTAATTGTATTTGGACGAAAGGAATCGAGAGAATGGAAGTGCCAGTGCGACACGGTGAAGGTAAATTCATCGTACCCGATTCGAAAATTCTTGACTCTATGGATTCAGATGGTCAATTGGTATGTAGGTATGTAGATCCTGCAACCAAACCCGGTGAAGGCATTACAGACGAGGCTTTGCCATTTCCAATATGTCCAAATGGAAGTATGAGAAATATTGCTGGGGTTTGCGATCCAACCGGCTTGATTTTTGGTTTAATGCCACACCCTGAAGCGATTTATGCACAGTGGCTACATCCACATTTTAGACGCTTTGAAACCACACCCGTCGGAAGACCCCCATCTCCATTTTCTCATATCATCGATGATGATACTGAAATCGTGGAAGCAAGTAGAACTGCTAGAGATAGAGAAGCTGAAAGAATCGAATGGGAGGGTGCTGGAATGGCAATCTTCCATAACGCAATCGCATATGCTAGGGAACACCTTTGATGTGAAGACTTAGGAAAAGAATACCCGTACGCTAAGACATGGCGACAGAGAAATTGTGGATGCCTTCGATAGAATCTTGCTACGAAACGGAATTCAATGCTCAAGTAACTTCTATTGAAGAAAATCGAGCAGTTCTAGATCGTACGTTGTTTTACCCGATTGGCGGAGGGCAGAATTGGGATGTTGGAACTCTTTCATGGGATGGTGGCGAATCAAAAGTGGTCGAAGTTAGAGGCAGGGCAGATGTAGAGCATCATCTTGCAGATGTTACTGGGCTTTCAGTTGGAGATACTGTTGAAGGAACGATAGATTGGGAACGTAGACACGCACATATGCGAATGCACACCGCACAACATCTCGTTTCAGGAATTGTGTATGAGATGTTTCATGGGACCAGAACTGTCGGCAATCAAATACATCACGACCGAAGCAGAATAGATTTCAATCCAATAAAATTCGAAGATGAAATGTTGAGCAGGGTCATTTCGAGCACCAATGAAATGATTGAATCCGATTTACCAGTTGAATGCAGAGTGATGACTCGAGAAGAAATCAACAGAATCATGCCCCCCGACCGCACAAACATGGACCTTCTTCCAATCTCGGTCAAGGAATTGAGAGTAGTTAGGATTGGTGAAGATATCGACCTTTGCCCATGCGCAGGAACTCATGTCCGAAAACTTTCTGAAATTGGAAACATGAGACTTCTTGGAAAGAAATCAAAGGGTAAAGGCACTCAAAGAATCAGTTACACCTTGGAAGGATTGGGAGACCATCTGTAGTCAAATATCAAGATCATCTTCAACATCATTTGATTCATCCACTTCTTCTCTCCCTTCAAGGATTGTTTCAACAGAATCAACCGCTTTCGACCAATCTTCTCTAGCCGCTTCCCTCTTTTCAATCACCGTTTCATCCCCCGCCTCCTTGGATGCGATGATATCTACCATCGCCCGGTCTTCACCAACTCTATCAGAACGGTCAACCTTTGCTATGGGGCGATTTGGAATTGTTCTTGCTCCAGGAATTATATCTTCGATCACCGGTAGATTTTCACCGAATATCCACGCTTCCTCCGCACTTGGAGGTGCGTGTTTCCAGGGATTTCTATTGGCAACATCTTGTATGACAGACCCCTTAACTTTCTTCGCCTGTTCTGCAAACAACTCACTGATATCCTCGGCAGTGGGGATTTTCTTTGGCGCCGCCACAAGCCCTGCCAAATATTGAATCCGTTCCAACTCTGGACCATGGTCTTCATCATGATCCCAGCGATGAGGCGCGGAAATCATCTGAAACAATTCCTTTGCAAGCTGTCCAACCAGATCTTCAGGAGGGCGCTCATCAATATTTTTTCGTGTCAGTGAATGCTTATCGATACAAGTGCGGCAGCGCTTTGTTCCAGCAACATCTCGTGCATCACACAATAGACAACAGGATTGGAATCCCATTTCTTGCATGGCTCTTCTTGGCATTGACATCGTCAGGCCCATTTTCGACGAAAGGCCTCTCATCTATTGCTTGAATGGTAGTAGGCTTCATGGCACACCGTTTGTAGCAGGGGGTTGATGGCACCCACTCCACAACGCGACCCGCGTGCCAGCCGATTGGAGAATGACCCCTTCGATCGAGTTCACCGGATCCATGTTGAAGAACCGAGGCAAGTACAGGCCCCCGACCTTTCCCATGTCCTTCAGAGCCTGTGGGGGATGGCACATTCACAACCAGTGCAACACCACAAAGGGAAGTTATGGCATTTCAGTGAAGAAGAGAAGAAACACCTCCTTCTTGCAACCGGAGCATTCACCCTTGCTCTTGGTTTTGTCATGGCTAATGGAGTTTCTGGATTAATCAGAGCAGGCCTGATACCTTGGCTTGTAACAGTGATCATCATGATGCCATTGATGCTGATTGCCATCGGTCCTGCCTTTGTGCTCCATGAAATTGGACATAAATTGGTCGCAAAGCATTACGGTTGCTGGGCAGAATTCCGTGCAGACCCCCAAGGCCTCAAATTTGGAGTAGCATTGGCATTCATTCTAGGGTTCTTGTTCATGGCACCTGGGGCGGTGATGGTTGCCGGGAGAGTGCAGAGACGACAGAATGGCCACATTGCTGCTGCAGGCCCATTGGTGAATTTTGGATTGTTCTTGATTGGAATACCTCTTGGGGCATTATTGCTGGCTTTGGTGGGAATCAGCGATTCCAACATCATTTCTCCAGATGGGATTTCAATGGCGGCGATGGTGTATTTCGGCATCAATTACTGGCTTGCGGCCAATCTTATTCTTGGATTGTTCAACATGTTGCCTTTCGGCCCATTGGATGGCCTCAAGGTCAAGGATTGGTCTGAAGGAGCGTTCTGGGCCCTGATTGCGATATTTGCAGTACCAGGCCTCCTCTGGTTTACGGGAAACATCGACATCATGGGGTGGGTGGAACGCCTCGCTACCATGGATTTTTGACGTTGCACAAGGTATGATCACACCGTGTCAAAACCTGCCAACCCCCACTTCTTTCAAGAGGCAATATACTTGGAAATTGAAGCATTTATATGTGGTCAACTCCAATATTTTAGTAGATAACATGAGAGATAATGAACTAGAAAAGAAACTGCAAACTGTAGTGAATCATGGTGCAAATGTTTGGGTTATTGGAGATGTTCACGGACACTTCCAAACTCTTCAATCACTGGTTGAAAAATTGCAACTAAAAGAAAAAGACACCGTCATCATGTTAGGGGATCTCATAGATAGAGGACCCACATCAGCCGATGTAGTGAAATTTGTGAAAGAAGCAGAGAATTTTCATTCTATTCGTGGAAATCATGAACAAATGATGATAGATGGTTTCGATGATGCATTATTTTTCAAAGAAAGGAACGAAGAATCAAGAATTTGGTATCATAATGGCGGAGTTGTTACTGAATCATCATACATGGCACTGTATGGCAATGATACTGATGCATGTGAAAATGCCTCAAAAGACGTTGAATGGATGTCAACCCTTCCAACGGAAATCGTATTAGATAATTGGAGATTCGTCCATGCTGGATATAATCAAAATCATGATGTTGAAGACCAGTCAGAAGTAGTTCATATGTATGTAAGATCACAATTCTTCACTTCAAAACATGCAATTGATTCAAAACGCACTATTCTGTTTGGGCATTCTCCGACATTCAAGCATTTGCATAATGATGATTCAAAAGCAGGTCTTGTTTGGTTCTCTGATGTAATGCTTGATGATGGTCGCCCTATGGCAATAGGACTTGACACCTGTCTTTATCACACGCTAGCATTACCGAAAGTTTTGGCTGCATATAATATTCAGACAAATGAGATAATTTATCAAAATCGAATTTGATTGTTAGACACGCAAGCGTCTACTCCTAGACTTGGCCCAGGGTCTCGAACCAGCCTCAAAGATAGACATTGAGGACAGGCTCAGCATCGAGGTGAAGGAACATCATAGTCGCCCACCAAGTGATGATA
>CAXRJY010000108.1:0-7353 GCA_964230915.1 Candidatus Poseidoniaceae archaeon
CGCTTTGGGTTGAACGTGGTTGAAGCGAGGTGAAAAAAATGTACAAACTAGGGCAGAAAGAGGAGATCATTAGGATTCCTGCGGAATACATACGCAAGGGGCAATCTTTGAATCAACATATAGACAAACTCGCAGCAACCGCTTTTGAAGGCCGCTTTGATGATGACAATCGTTTCATTCTAGTGACCTTGAATCATGAACCGCTGGGCCGTGGACGAATCATCCATGGAGATGGAGCAATCTACCAGAATGTCAAATTCGATGCAGTTCTATTCTGCATGGATGACTATGAAGTAGTGGAAGGAGCGGTCTCAGAGGTGCATGATTTCGGTGCATTCGTTCGAATCGGACCAATGGAAGCCCTACTGCACAAGTCCCAGATCATGGAAGACCATGTTGATGTGAATGTCGGAATGGGAATGATTGAGGGTAGACAGACTGGCAAGAGACTCGCAACACGCAGTACGGTAAGGGCGAGAATCGTTTCCCTTGCACCAAATTCCACAGATCCCCGTCAAAGCAAGATTGGTTTGACCTGCAAGCAACCTGGGCTTGGCGGAATTGAATGGCTCGAAGAAGAGCGCAATAGTGAGTGAGGTGAAGAAATGCCAAAGCAACCATACGCATGTGGAGAATGTCATCGAATTCTCGATGATGGAATTGATCAATGCCCGCATCATCCTGATGCCAAGGTCACATCCGATCACTTGGGGTACGTCATCATACTCAACCCAGAAAGGGCAGAGATTGCAGTCAGATTGAATATCTTGGAGCCCGGAACTTATGCACTCAAGGTAAATATCCACTGATGAAGGAGTTGGAAGAATGGAGATAATTGAACGCAAAGAGAATATTCTGCTCAACCGAATAGAGATTGACTTCAGTTGGCGACATGAGGGTCGTTCAACTCCTAGTCGTAATGAACTGTTGGACATGGTCAAGGTATTGGAGCCAGGTTCTAACAAGGGAAATATAATTGTCAAAGATGTCAATACTCGTTTTGGACAACCTACCACTACGGGCGTTGCTCATGTCTATGGAGACAAGGAAAGCATGTCTGTGGAACCAAATTACATTCTTGAGAGGCATGGACTCTTGTCAACAGAGCCAGCAGAGGCTGCACCAGTAGCAGTTGCTGCATCTGATGACGGAGGTGAGGAATGATGGGCGGAAGCAAGCGTAAGCGTCGATTGGCAGAGGGCAGAGATGGTCCAAACCCAAGCGGGAAGTGGGCCAAGTATGCAGTTGAAGATGGCAAACTCGTTCGTAAGGGAGAGCCTTGCCCAGAATGTGGACAAGGTGTTTTCTTGGCTGTACATGAAGATAGAAAGTCATGCGGCAGATGCGGGCATACCGAGATTACGGCTGCCAGTGAATGAACTGCATCAATTCTCATTGAATTCAGACCATAGGCCTAGATTCTCTAGAATCTTCCACGTCCCACCGTGCTGCAATATCTGTACTCCGAGTTCATCTCGTTCAAAACGACTCATGCCGTTATCGTCCCAGACCAAGTCCTCTCTCCATCCACACATTCTCCATGCCTTTCTTTGTTGATCCCATGCTGCAGCCGATACTGGGCCTCCGATATCAGCCAATGTGACCTCGTCTTCCTTTGGATTCTTGAATCGAAGCAAGTGACCTCTGCTGGTACATAGCAGCCATCCTCCTTCTTCAGAATGAAATGTATCTGTGATACTTGCCGGCGCATCGATGTTTCCAATGTCCAATGTTTCTCCGTCTTCAGCAGACAATTTCGCCCACCCTCCCGCTCGAGACCATAGGAAGAGAACGCCGTCTACTTCGTGCATTCCACAGATTTCTTCACCACGTGGAATTCCTTCAAGTTCCGGCCATTTCATTTGAGGGCGTCTCCATCTTTCTTCTGCATCGATACCGATGCAATATACTCCTCTTTTCCATAATGCAAAAGCGATATTATCAGCCAATTGTGTCAATCCCAAGGGTTCAGCGTCCAGAACATGAGACCACCTTGCTCCAGCAACATCAATCGCTCCCTCATAATTTGGATCTGGGTACATTGATGCTCTGACAGTGGATTTGTTTGCACCCTGAGAGAATTCGTCGGCCAGTGGTAAACAAGCCATTCTAGCAGCAAGAATATCATGCTCGACCCAGAATCCAACAAGTGCATCTTCAACCACGATACTGCGTGTTATTGGAGAGGGAAATGGCCTGAACAAATCTGAACTAGGTTCAAGCGTTTCAGCATCCAGCCATTGTAATTCACCGTCGACACCAATGAGTAATACTCCGATGTCTTTGACCAGATGTGCAGTCGACGCGGCCAAAGTGTCGTCGGACATGCTACGCGCAGGTTGAACATGTACATTGGATTGCCTCCGAAGCGGTCATGGCTGAAGCCCTCTCTGGATGAATCAATGACTTCCGCTCCAGTGAAGCTGATAGTGGTCAGCAATCCAGATATCGCCTCACTTATTCAAGGACAGGCATTGTTGGAAATGGGGGAGTGGAAAGAGGGTCCACTGGTCGAAGACTGTGCAAGTCACCGATTGAATGATGTTCGAATATGGTGGCTTGAAACAGGGTTGTTGTGGGAAGATGATCTAGACAAGAGATGGACTTCAGCAACTGGTGAAGAAGTGAGTGAAATCATTTTTCCAAGTCGTCATTCTGCTGCATCAGGTCGTCCAAGTCTCACAGTACATCCCATTGGTATCCCGCATCTCACTGAAGATGATGAAATTCCGTTCGGAGGAAAGGCTGGTGAATGTCCTCCCCCAAACCCCCGCCTTGGTCCGTGGTTTCGCGAGATACGTAAGAGAGGAGGGGATAGTTCTCTTTCAGATGAGTTCTCATTGACATTGGAGACTTCTCATCATGGTCCTTGGCTTGAAACTCCTTGTATGTTCATTGAGATTGGCTCAACTGCAGAGCATTGGCCTCGCAAAGATGCAGCAGAGATTCTAGCCGGAATCATTTGGGATGGGTTGGGATTGGGCGGCGGCTCAGGAATTGGCGAATGGAATCCAAACAGTGGTGAAAAAGTGGCTGTTGGCTTAGGTGGTGGTCACTATGCTCCATTCATAGGTCGTTTGGCTTCATATGAAGGAGTTTGGTTGGGACATATGTTGGCGGGTTATTCCTTACCAATGAAGAAACCAGATTCTCCTGATTGGGATCCGCTGACTGGTGAATTACCCGCGGGAATCTGGACCCAAGCTATCGATTCGGCAATTTCAGCAACAAGGCTCGCATTTCCTGGTGCAGAGGTCTGGGCGTATATGGATCGCAAGTCATTCAAAGGGTGGCAGAGGCAAGCGATTCGCAGGTATCTCGAGTCGATTGGAATACCATTGGGGCGCACTCGTGACTTCGTTTCACTCTGATGCTACTTCGGAAACCGTCAATAATCGACTACCGAAACCCACGGTCAGGTCTGCCCATGTCTCGTCTATTCGGTCGAATGGTCGTAGGAATGATGCCGTTGATGCCACGCTTCGTGATACGTTGGGTATCAAGGAGATATGTTGCGGGAGTTGCTCTTGACGATGCACTCAAAGTGATGATGAAATTAGCGACTGAAGATGCTTGTTTCACAGTAGATGTTCTCGGTGAGGAGATCAGCCGTATCGAGGAGTCAGAATTCTTCATCAAGGAATATAATGACCTCATCGATATGATTGTGGAGAAGAAATTGGATGCCAATCTCTCGATCAAACCTACTGCTTTTGGATTACATATCGACCGAGAAGTGGGTCTTTCTAACATTGAAACACTGTTGAGAAAGGCAGCACAGAACGATATTTTCGTTCGCTTGGACATGGAGGACCATCGAGTCACTGATGATACGATAGAAGTCTGTCTAGCAATGCACCAAATGGGATTGAAGAACATTGGCGTGGTATTGCAGGGAAGGTTGTTCCGAACGCTTGAGGATATCGAGAGCATCTGTAATGAATTAGGATGTGATGCTGACTTCCGTATCTGTAAGGGAATATATCTGGAGCCTGAAGAAATCGCACATACTGGTTATCAGGCAATTGTAGATGCCACCAATGCTGCAATAGACAAGATGTTGGATTCTTCATCCTATGTTGCCATCGCCAGTCATGATGTTCCAGTCATCGAACACTCCCTGGCAGCACTGTCCCAGAGAGGAATGGGGCCTGTTGGCAAAGATCCTCGGGACTCCCCTCCTCCTCAAAGAAGTGGAAAAGGAGAGGGATATGAATTCCAGATGCTGCTGGGTGTACGAGGAGATATTCGCCGTAGATTGGCTGCGGAGGGACATAGAACGAGAGTGTATATTCCATATGGCGAGAGATGGTATGAGTATTCCATGCGTCGATTAAGAGAGAACCCAACAGTTGCTTGGCACGTCACAAAAGCGTTGTTGATGCCCTGGTCCAACAGGCGTTGAATCACCTGTAGGATTTGTCCCTATTGTATGATGGCTTGACTGGGTTGGGGTTGTATCCAAGTTTTCCTTCCTGCCAAGCACGGCGTCTTTCTTGCTCGGTACGAGGTTGATACTCTTCTTCGGATGGGGGCTCATGTAGATACATCCGTTTGATTTCACTTGCTTTCATGGTGCCATTCAGAGTTCTGCCGGTTCCAGAATGAATGGCTCTGATTCGCCATCTTTCTCCCTCATGCACCATTATGGTTCCAGTGGAAAATAGTTTTTCACCGGGAACAATGATGACATCAGGTGCAGAATCGTCATCTCTGGTCAGGGTGAGTTTCACTCTGACAAGGTCGCTTCGAAGCGCAGTCACTCTAGCGATACGGTCGACGCCTCTCTTGTAGCGAGGTTTGCCCCCAAGGTCTTCAATTCGACTTACTCTCCATTCTGCTTCATCATGTTCAAAGACATCACCTTCAGTAAGAACCTCATCAGCATCAAGGTCGATATGGACAACTTTGCTTTCGGGCCCATCCGTCAGCATGAAAGCAATGGTGCGAACTGGAGGAGTACGAAACTCGACTGTGTGGACTTTGTTACAGGCAGTACATTTCAAGAGGAAATCAACACCATTTCCACGCGGGCGTTCGCGCAGGACTGTATGTCCACGTTTTTCACCACATCCGGGGCAGAGAACGACATTCTCGATGAACTCTTCATCGTCGAAATCTTCCTCTTCGGGCGTACTCATCATGTTGCGGGGCGAGCGTCCCCTTCTTCAAGGCGATGGCAATCTCGCCTACAATGGCTTGAAAATGGATTTCTATTGCGCTAGCATATGGAAGAGGAGAATATCGTCCAGATGCATGAGGCATTGGCATCCATTCTTTCTAGAAATCGTGAGCAACCACGAGAGGAACCTGAGGTCGCACACAACATTGGTCAACAATTGTTACACATGGAATTGACATCGGCTCCATTGTCTATTAGACGCCGGATAAGAGATGTGGCGGCAACACTTCGCCCTGCTAGAGTTCTTGAGGTAGGTAGTGGAATAGGTCATTTGTCTGCTTGGTTACTCGACTTGTGGGAGAGGCAGGGTCACCCACCTGAGTCATATGAGTTAGTGGAATCAGGAGTAAAGTTCTCTGTGATATTGAAGCGATTATTGCAACGATATGATGCCACTGAGTGGGCCAAAGTGACGGTTGGTAGATTCGAACAGTTGGCGGCAGAGACACATGCTTGGCAAGCGGCAGCATCTACGGCAGTATCACAGACAGCCGAAGCATCACTCGGCGATTCACCGCTACAGACTCCAGTAGATCTGGTCATCGTTGATGTTGGTGAAAGTGCACAGAGTGCATGTATCGAAGCCGCATTGCCTCTGTTGTCCAAAACAGGAGTGATACTTACGATTGAACCGGAAGTTCCGACTGGCGAGGCTGATGAAGAGGATGCCGCTGCAATGTCCAAGGTGGAATCATTCCAAGCATGGATCAATCTGATCAGGGACTTGTCCACCAGTCACCATCTTGCATTTCAGCCATTGACAGGTGGAACTCTTGTGGCAGTTTCTAGCAGATGATTACTCTATGCCAGCACTTTCCAACAGGGCTTTGACCTGAAGAAGTCCATACCCATAGTAGTCGTCATGGCCGCTCTGCCCATCCTTTGGATGCGAGGTGTCCATCAACCACTGTTTTGTTTCTTCAACCGTCGCCTTGCCACCTTCGGCTCCATCTTGCTGGAGGTCTGGTCTTGCATCTAGCAACAGTGCAATTGCTCCTGAAACATATGCCGTTGCAGCGCTGGTTCCAGATGAAAATCCATATTCTTCAATCTCTGCAGTATCAGGGTTGTCGATCATGATGATTGGAACCCTTTCCCCTGGTGCTACAAGTTCCGGTTTCCTATCGGGGTCATTTCGCGGCAATAGTACTGGCCATACATTTCCATTGTTATCGCCCTTGCTTGATTTTGACCAAAGGTTTCCATTCCTATCTACAGCACCGACACAGATGACATCCTCTTCACCTCCGGGTGAATCGACATCATTGTCATTTGATTGGTCTCCATCGTTTCCTGCTGCGGCTACAACGTAAACTCCGGCATCGATAGCATCCCTCGCCGCTGATGAAGAGGAGGTGCCTTCGAAAGCCGAGGGGATTATCCCAGGAGCCCCTCCTAGAGACAATGAGATGACATCGGAGCCTTGCTCAACACACCAATCGATTGCATCGCCAACACCTTCGTCGCTTCCTGATCCATTCTTGGACAAGGCTTTGGCAACATACAGGTCGACCATTGGAGCAATTCCTCGCATCTCACCTCCCGAAACAATGATTCCAGCCATCGATGTTCCGTGTCCATGATCGTCATAGGGTTCCGATTTTGACGAGATGAAGTCTTTCCAACCCTCTAATTTCACATTTGCGAGTGCTTCGTGTTCCATATCGATTCCAGAATCAACGATACACAATGTCACCCCAGCGCCATCAAGATTTCCTATTTCATCGAGTTGAATCAATTCAGAGAATGCTTCCTGTTCACTGAGTAATATTGCCGAAGGGCCGGAATTGATTGAATCTTCAAGCCAGTTGGAGATGGTGACATATGCAATTCCTGCGGCGATGATAATGGTGATTCCTAACAACCAACTGATGAGCATCCTCAGGCTTGCAAGGTCATCTTCCAACTGATTTGTTGGCACCACAGGAGGAATGGCCGCAACAACCTCTGCAATCAAATCATCATCCGTCATGGTAATCTCTCCACGTCAGAATAGTGCAGCGTGGACCTCCTGCATGGTGTCCACGACAAATTTCACCTCTTCCTCTGTGTTGTAGAAATAGAAGGATGAACGCAGACTACCGTCTTCTAATCCGCGTTGTCTGAACCATGAATGCACGCAATGCATGCCGCTTCGCATCATGACATTAGCACTCTCATCAAGAAGAATT
>CAXRJY010000109.1:0-4098 GCA_964230915.1 Candidatus Poseidoniaceae archaeon
AAGGAAAATGCGAAAACCAAGGGCAGACTGATGGATCTTGGCGACTATCCGGGGATGAAACCAGATGTGCGAGATGGTCTCATTGGAGAGTTGTACACCTTCCCTGACATTGAGAGAGCATTATCGAGGCTTGACAGAATAGAGGGTTTCGATAGGGATGATTATGAGAATTCATTATTCTTGAGAACTATTGTCAAGGTTCTTGTCAATGACAGATTTGAGTGGGCATGGACCTACATCTACAATGGTGACGATGGCGTAGAGATACCTTCGGGTGATTGGCGTAATCGTAACTACTGAGGCTACTGAACAAGTCTTCCTCTTTGGTAATCTGAAATAGCCTGCATGATCTCTTCCTGAGTATTCATGACAAAGGGACCGTAACGGGCGATTGGTTCATCGAGAGCGGGGCCAGCAAGGACCAGACAGCGCCCGCTCCCAGAGAGTTCCACTCCGTCACCATCTGAGAGGATGACAAAGCCACCATCCTCCACCTCTTCTCCAGCGACCATGACGGCTCCTTCGAAGACGTAGACCATTGCGTTGAGTTCGCTTTCCAATTCCTGTTTCAGTTCACCATCCTTGAGGGTGACATCGAGATAGGTGATTGGAATCACGGTATCGATGACTGCGGAGGTCCCCATTGATTCTCCAGCGACGACGACCACTTTGACGCTACCATCTTCAGATTCCGCAACTGGAATTTCTGCTGCCGGAATGTCCTGATACCGTGGCGCCATCATCTTGTCCTTGGCCGGTAGGTTGACCCAGATCTGGAAACCATGCATCAGTCCGCCTTTGCGCTTGAACTCCGGTTCGGGTAACTCGCTGTGAATAACGCCACTACCGGCGGTCATCCATTGTACATCTCCTTCGCGGAGAGAGCCAGAATTGCCCGCACTGTCCTCATGTTCCATCTTTCCTTTGAGCAGGTAAGTGACCGTCTCGAAACCACGATGAGGATGAGAAGGAGCACCGATTGCTTTGCCGGGTCCCCAGTTGGTCGGACCCATCTCATCAAGCAGTAGGAATGGACTCATCTCGGCTCCCATGGCGGCTGGACGGCGAACTTCGAAACCCCCGCCTTCCAATACTCTGCGAGTAGGGATTCGCATTGCGATGCTGCGCATGTGCAGAGGTGCAGAGCCTCGGCTATCAATTCCACTGCCCACTGCTCGCAGGTCCAGAGATGTGGCCACGTTCTTTGGAGAAACTTTCCTGTGTGATCAAGGTCCTTCTCAGGGCCTCATCCAGATGCTTCTGTTTGATTTCCAAATCATCCATTCTGGATTCATCCCCAGCGATGAGGCCAGCGTGAGTGACCACTTCTCTGATGTGGGCTCCAGTCATGTGGTCAGTACATGCTCTTGCCAACCCCTTGATGTCGATTTCTTCGAGATTTGATTTATCCTCCAAGAACATCTTGAACAGTTTCTCTCTTTTTCTTAAGTCTGGGAAAATGTAGTCTACTCTGATCTCGAACCTTCCAGGTCGTAGCAAGGCCCAATCGAGATTCTCAGCATGGTTTGTGGAAGCGATGGTGACCACTCCTGAGTTCTCTTCTATGCCATCCAGAGAATTGAGAAATTCTGACAACAATGCAGAACCTGAGGCAAAGCCTCTTTGTTCAGTTCCAAGTGTATCGATGTCTTCGAAGATGACCAGTGTAGGCGCCAGTTTTCTTGCGAAATTGAATACCTTGGCGATATCGCCACGATTTTGGATGGTATCGTTGGTCACGTAGATGATAGTCTCATCAATCTCGCTGACCAGCGCCTCACAGGTCAGGGTCTTACCGACTCCTGGAGGGCCGCAGAGGATGATTCCTCTACTGGTTTTGACATCAGCATCGTTGAGTTGTTCGCTATGCTTGATGACATTTGCCACATTGGTCCTGAAGATGTCCTTCTTGGCTTGAGACATGATGAGATCATCCCAAGTTCTTCCCCTTGGGGTAATGAATCGATAGTTCATGTCGAACTTGGCGCGTTTCAATACTCCAGAAGTGGTGTGGTACTCCTGGAACTCCTTCCAGAGCAGTTCTGGTAGGTTTTCCTCTTCACCATTGAATATCTCCAAGGTGGAGCCAAAAGTGGAAATCTGCTGGCTGATGATGATGCGGTCTTCATTCTTGGTGTAGAACAGATGTCCATTTCCATAGTAGGAATGTTCCACTCCATTCTTGGTGAAACTACCTCGATTGGCGGAGACTCTAATGGTATCGCTCCTCTTGTAACCGGTGACCTTCTCCAGAGTCCAACCAGTCTGCTTGAGAAAAATCTCCATATCATGATAAATTATTCGTGCATATTGTGCAGGTGCTAAACCTTCTTCGTAACCAGAATAATCGTTATGTCCGAACCATTCCCTGTAATCGATGACTTGTTTGTCAGTCTTTACGCCCTCTTCTTCATGCTTCATTGAATGACCTCCTTCCATTTCATCAGATGATATTGCTTCTGCTTTGCCGTATTTTCTGACCGATGCAGTAGTATCACGCGACCACCCTTATCAACTATGGCATTGGATTGTCACTCTTCTTCATCTGTGGCCTGATATTCCAAGAGGATTCTTGCTCTCATTGGCCAGATATACTCGAAGTCCTCTTCATCCATCGAGTAGATTTCATCTTCCCAATCATGGAATGACCTGAGATGTCTCCAAGCGATGAAATCCTCGTGGCTCTTCTCTGGATAGAACGTCTGGAAGATCAATTCTGAATCATGCAATGGAGCATTGGTATGGATTCCTTCAGCGGTCATAGCCAACTGCCAATCGATCTCATGCTCGAGATATTTCTGCAGGTATTTACTCATCTTACTCATGTGATCCCTCCTGATAGTCATCCTTGTCGAGATGGAAAATAATCAGTTGTTCGACCTCTCCCTCATAGTCTTCTAGTTCCGCTTGCAATTGTGCAAGGCTGGCATCGCCATGAACGATGGTTGCGACAACTGGAGATAGAGTCAGGTTCAGCAATCTCTGCGTCAAGTTCTGTGTTGCATCCTCTCCTGACCATTTCAGTGAAGTGATAGGCTGGAAGCCCCATTTGGGTTGAAGTTTCACAGCCTTGACCTTCAGTGCCAAGCACCTTGCAAGGCAGGCCCTCAATTGCTTGTTTCTCAATATCAGACTTGCATCCTTGAGGTACAGCCAATCTGCGTGGTCGACGATATCACCATGAATGATCATCGTCTTGATTCCACCGAATACGTATTCTCTGGCATTTCTCTCAATCGGCCTTAGATGCTGCGGCTCATCAATGAGCGATTGCACCCAGTCCCTGTACCTATCAGCATCCCATGGTCCTGTGAGTGGATATGGATACTCAAGTTCGGAAATGCTTGGGATATCGAGGTGGTCGAGATATCTCTCAATCCAATAATCCCTGTCGGGATGGCTGCTCCACCTCTGGGGAATCCTCCTCTTCATCATCTCAAGGCTGGCAATATCCATTCTCCTTTCCACCATCAATGTAGCAAGGAAATCGTCGGCATTACCGAGTTCGTTGCTGTTGTTGACGCTGAAGACTTCTGCAGCGATTTCCTTGGCCCACGACATCTCAAGACTCAGAATCGGCCATTCGCCCTTACCGATATGCTGTAGACTGATACCATCAGCAACAGTGAATGCTCCATCTTCAGGGAAGTCAAACCATTGTGAACAGGGATTCTTGTGCTTTCTGTCGAGAATGATGACTCCTCCATCCTTGACTCTGCTGGCCATCAATGCAATGCAATCCATGAATGCCTTCCCATGTTCATTGTTGGAGAATGGCTCAAGCCAATCCAGGTAGAGGATGTCTATCTCTGGGATACTCAGGTAGCCCTCCTTTCCGTCCATCGCTCTGTGAACCAGAAGATTCTGGAAACCGAGGTCAGGATTTCTGTAAGCGGCTCCAATTCCCACAGGATCGGCGATTCTTGCAAAGTATTCGTAGCCGGTATCATCTGAATGATATGGCCACTCATCTGGATAATGTGGATTCACATCATCACATATCAGATCGACTGGCTGGCCATGATTGATCATGACGTTCCATGAAGCCAGATAATTTGCTCCGGCTGCAGGGTGAACCACGATGAGAGGCCTATCACT
>CAXRJY010000110.1:0-6130 GCA_964230915.1 Candidatus Poseidoniaceae archaeon
GCATGACGCCTTAGCGGGCTCTGCCATGTCGGATGAGAAAGATGAGGTCTCCGGCGCTTCTGATGAGGAAGCGAAACAGAGTGCAGGCGACCGTTTGCAGAACCTCTTGCAACATAGTAAGAAGAGGGCGGGACTGGTTGGTTCATCAATGGCCAGCCGAGTGAAAAATTTCGATGCTAAAGCAGCGAGTAAAGCAGTGTTGAGCGCCCCAGATGCGCTGAAACGCGAATATCGAAGAAGAGGGCCGTCAGGCGTCATAACAAAATTCCCAGCCTTGACTATTGCAATCTTCCTCTTTGGAACCTTATTCTTCGTATACAACAGTGGGTTCATGGACATAAATGAAGGCAATGAAATGCCTTGGCAGATCAAAGAGGGGCCGAGTCTGAACGTGAATGGAAGTCTAGATGTTTACCTGCCCGAAGGCGACCCAGTGGCTGAAGCCATCAAGGAAGTTCAAGAAGACTGGTCGACAAATGTCATGATTATCTATGTTGAATTGCAGGGTTCGTCGAATAACATTACCGATCGTGCGATTATGTTAGAGATGGACCGGCTGGAAAAGACACTCAATTATCGCCTATCAGACCCGTCAGATGATGTTGATTACATCCTCTCTCTCTCCACTGTGGTCAAAGAGACAAACTCCAGCGCTCCAAGAGTGATGAAGGCCTTCATAGAAGAAGCAGGAGAATTGGGATGTCAGAGCGATGACCAAGATTGTTTCAGTAGAAATAGTGCAACATCACTATCAGAACAGGTTGATGATTATGAATGGATTCTGGGAGAATACAGCATTCCTAGCCAAGATCGTATCAATCAGATTGTGGACCAGATGTACGATTGTTACGAGGACTCAGATGGTACTGAGAAATGTGAAGCGACACCAGGGCTGGATAAACTGGCTCGAAACACTGACGATGACCCCAATCTGGACAGAGCCGTCATCATCGTTGCAGTCAATGAAAGCATACCGACCAATCAATTGATCAAGAGTTACCGAGAGAATATCACGAAAATCGCGAATGATCCACGGCCTTGCGATCCAGAGGACCCGGGTGGACAGCAGTGCACGTGGAAGGAACGCGGGTTGCAAATGTCATTGACGGGGCCTGTTCCAATCACCAATGCAGTGACTGAGTTCTCGTTCAAATTGTTCTGGCAGATATTCCCAATAGCAGTGGTTCTCGTCGCACTTGGTCTATTCGTATTCCATTCGGACTTGCTGCAGACTGGTTCCGTGAGAATCATACAAGGACTGAAAGTGATTGTAATCGCAGGACTTCCTACCTTGTGTGCGGTGTTTTGGACACTCGGGCTGATAGGTTGGCTGGACTATGAAGTTTCAATGACGGTCATCATCGTTGGTCCGATATTGTTGGCCCTTGGAGTTTCCTATGGGCTACATATAACGAATCGATATGCAGAAGAAAGTGGAGACCGACATGAAAAGATGAGAGTCGCCTTCTCATCGACCGGTAAAGCCGTCTTCCTTTCAGCGGTCACTACGGTGATTGGTTTCATCTCACTTACATTCACGCCATTGGCTACGATAGCAACGGTTGGATGGGAGTTATCGGGAGGAATTGTAATCTTCTATTTTCTTACCATGGTAATGGTCCCTAACTTGACCATCTTGTTGGATTTGAAAAAGGCTAAACATCCGCCGCTTCGAGTTTTTGATGCGGCAGTTCAGGTTCCCATTAAATGGAACATTCCAGTCATCATGATTTTCATTATTTTAATTGGTATTTCAGGCACTTGGGGAATAGACAATGTGGAGGAGAATATCGACCTTCTGGGAATGGCTCCTGAAGATGAACCAGCGGTAAAGAAGATGAAACAATACAGTACTGAATTCGAAGCAGGACAGATTGGAATGCTGCTCATCGATGGTTACATCAAAGGAGACTCAGATGACAACATAGCAGAAAATGATGACCCATTCAAGAATCTAGAAGGAATTGACAACCTCTCGAAAAAACTCAACCTAGTGGAACACACCACTGCTGTCAGCATCGTGTTCCTGATGAAATCAGTTGGAGTTTCAGTGAATATCTCTGGGACTGACCTCTCGGTTCCTTGCGAACTTCTACCCGAAGGTATTGACGACCTCTGTCTATTGATATTTGACAATGAATTCGATGATGACCTGACATTCTGGAGATTGTTAGAGGAGATTGACAGAAACCCTGCTCTGACCGAAAATGCGCAAACCAGACAACAGATTTTCCTACTCAATGTGTTCTACAACAGTCTGACCGATGAAACGAGATATCTATTCACAGAGCCATCATATTCCAAGTCCTTGATCTACATCGATATGCCGTTCCTTCCGGTCAAAGATACTGCCACTTCAGTCAAATCAATCAATGAGCATGCTTCAATGAACTATGCTGATGGAAATGTCCGCAGCGGTGAATTGACCGGTGTTGCTGCAGTTTCAATCGCTGTCAACAGCCTTATTGTCAAATCACAATGGTCGTCTCTCGCCTTTGCCGTAGTTCTTACTCTGATTACTCTGGGCATTGTATTCAAGGACTTACGTTTCGCATTGTGGACAACCTTACCTGTGGTAGCAACCGTCGCATTACAATGGTTGGTCATGGCAAGAATGGACGTTTCTCTATCACTGGTGACCGTAATGATAGGGTCGATTCTCGTAGGGGTGGGGGTTGACTTCTCAATACATATCGCTAATCGGATACGCGAATTGGGAGGGGGTATCGAAGCCATACGTATCTCTACTGTATCCACTGGCATGTCACTGTTCGAAGCCGCAACTGTAACTACGTTGGGATTGGTAACGGCATATCTCATTCCGATTCCAGAGATCAAACCTTTCGTTACTGTGGTAATCATTCTGTTATGGATAGCTGCAGCCAGTGCACTCGTGCTCCTACCAGCAATTTTCGTCACCCTACACAAATACGGATTCGGCACATCTGGAGGTGCAGAAGCGATGATGCGGAAACTGGGGCTCTCAGGAGGAGGCTCAAATGAGGCTCAAAGCGAAGCCAACATGGATGCTGTGATCGTATCTGACCCTGGCTCAAAGGATGTATGGTGAACCGTTTGTTTGATGGCATGAGTACCTCTCCCATCGAATATGGTGCAATATTGGCTGATGAAGAGTGAACCTGACGCGTATTCCTGGGGCGAACTTGTCACCGATGGAAGTACTCACTGGGATGGCGTTAGAAATTACCAAGCGAGAAATATGATGAGAGACGATATGAAGATTGGCGACATGGTTCTATTCTATCACTCCAATTGTAAACCACCTCATGTCGCAGGAGTTGCAAGAGTATGCAAAGAAGGATATCCTGATTTCACTTCTTGGGACACCCGATCAAAATACTTCGATGAAAAATCAAATCCTGAAGTACCTCGATGGTTCATGGTAGATATCGAATCTGTTGTAGCGATGAAAGATATCGTGGCATTACCAGAAATGAAAGCCAGACCCGAATTGGAAGGAATGCCATTGTTAGCGAGAGGACAGAGATTATCAGTTCAGAGAGTGTCTCCTGAACATTTTGAAATCGTTTGCCAAATGGGTGGAATTGAACCACCTAGTTATTCTTGAAGAAGTGGTGGGGAAAGATATGTCAGAGCAAATACCTGTATCAGAACGAGCCGCTAGAATCGAATATGCAATCAGAGACGTTGTTGTTCCAGCGACTGCACTTGAAGCCCAAGGACATCATATTCTCAAACTCAATATTGGAGATCCAATCGCATATCCAGGGCTCCCTACGCCACAACATATGGTCGAAGCATTCCAAGATTCATTAGGTCAAGGTGATAACGGATATTCTCCATCCTATGGATTACCTGTACTTCGCCAGGCCATTGCAAGTGATGAAGTGCGCAAAGGTTGGAATTGTAATGAAGCCGATGTATATGTCTGTCATGGCGTGACTGAAGCACTGCAGATTATTTTCGCTGCGACACTGGAAAATGGCTCAAAGGTTCTCGCACCTGGGCCACATTACCCTCCATACATGGCATATCCACAGATGTATGGTGCAACAACGATAGAATACCGCCTTGATTCAGAAGATGGTTGGAAAGTTGATTTCGATGATATTGAAGCCAAAATGGATGAAGATGTCCGCTTATTGGTCATGATAAATCCCAACAATCCGACTGGAAATGTTGCTGGTTCAGATGAGATTGACAGATTATTGTCAATAGCACGAAAATGGCCAAACTGTATGGTTATCGCTGACGAGATATATGACGGATTGGACTTCAGTGGTCGTCAAGTCAGTATTGCCAGTCGCAGCAATGAAGTTCCGGTATTCACATTGAATGGCGTTAGCAAGGTATACTACGCTCCGGGTTGGAGAATCGGATATCTTGCAATACATGACCCAACGAATAGGATGTCAGATGTAAGAGACGGTATCGAAAGAATACTACGAAGTCGTCTCTGCGCCTCAACACCTGCGCAAATGGGATTCCTCGCAGGATTAGAAGGAGATAAAACATGGATGCAAGGGTATAGTGAGAAAGTATTGGCTCAAAGAGATCTTAGCATTAAAAGAATAGAAGAAATTGAAGGCTTGGAGGTTCAGAGTCCGGGTGGAGCATTCTACATGTTCGTGAAGTTGACCGATTCTAGATGGGCCAATGATGACAAGCAATTCGTTCTCGACCTATTGCACGAAGAACACGTTTTGGTAGTTCATGGAAGCGGATTCTCAAGTGAATTAGGGAAGGGACACTTTCGCTTGGTATATCTCCCCGATATCGATGTATTGAACGAAGCATTTGATAGAATCGAGGCTTTCTTGAAAAGGCACAGAACCTGAATACAGGTAATTTCGCACCATGACTTTGATGACCTCACAGGATTTCGCACATCTATGGGCAGGCGCCAGTCACCGAGAAGTAGGCTGCAGATTCTACTGATTCTGGCCCTCAGTCTAGCGTCTTTGAGCATGGCTTCCTTGGTTGCAGCACAAGAAGCCGATACCGGAGCCATCGTGAAGGATTCTGGTGCCCTGAAACTCGAACACCTCTATCCCATGTTCCTGATGTTGGTCATGGCATTTCTAGTATGGAGATATATGGTTCCAAGTGCCCTCTCTTCCCTGCAGGTAGCGTTCGAGATTGATGATGGCCTGATGGAGGTTCACAGGCTGACTAGAAGTCGCGTAGATGCTAGAGAATTGTTGAAACTACCGCAGGTAGGATTTGGAATCCTCGCGTATATGATGGCGATTTCAGGAGTGCTGTTACTGTTGGCTGAACTTGTAATCAATCCTGAGATATATCTTGAGATGAATGTCATTGTCATGGCTGGGTTGATTCTAATTCCAGTTATTTTCTCACCACTGGTCACGCTCAATGCACAACTCGAACAATTGAGTGGCCAATCAACCAAGAAGAAGAACCCGCTTGCTTCTTTGATCAAACGCCTGCTCACTCTTTCAATTCTGTTGGCTGCAACAGGGGCCGTATTCTGGTACAGCACCCAATTGAATGATGGAGTAGTCACTCCGATCTGGTTCACTTATGGCCTATTGGTTTTCATGGGCCCAACCATTCTGGCTTATGGAAGAATCATGGGGGCATCATGGAACATGCTGATGCTTTCCAAAATGAGAACCTTGTTGAAGAAACAGACACCAATCGATCCTGATCCGCCAACTCTGATGAAACAGGTCAGTGCAACCATCCTGCTTCTGTTCTTGTTGACGATGCCGTTGGCTGCAATGAACGGAATCATAACTGTCCTGTATGTCATGTTGGATGAACCTGCAAACTCAGAAGATATTCTCAATTATGGAGGATTGCTAGGGCATTCTCTCTATCAATGGGCGATACAGGATGGAGCGGTGCAGGAAGTTCTCAGGCAATGGGTTAACGTCAAGGATATGGCTGGATTCCTAGCCATCTACCTATCACTGAATGTTGCAATCGTCGGGCTTGCATTCATCTTTGAGTTGACTGGAAACCTGTTCCTTGGAGGACAGACATTCGGAGGCATAGGAGGTGTGCTATTGGCATCACCTCGAGAAATCAGATCTGAAGAACCTTCTCAGGCTAAATTACTGTACTTTGCATTCGCTGGATTCAGCGGATATACTGTGATGTTACTGATAATGATATGTTACAA
>CAXRJY010000111.1:0-3536 GCA_964230915.1 Candidatus Poseidoniaceae archaeon
GGTCGATGGTAAAGAACAGTGATGATCCTTCAGACATCGAATTCTATCTCGAAAACTTTCCCAGTGGCAAATTTGTCATACCTGCTAAGTTGAGGTTGAAACAACTCGGTCGTTGAATAAACTCAGCAATCACATGCCGAGAATGCCACGAGCCATGAGCGAAGGACGTAGGTTCTCTGCGCCCTTACCCTTGTTGTGCAATCCACGACCGCGCTTTCCTGCGCTGGTCTTGCCACGGTATGCACGGCCCTTGTGTGAGCCACGACCCTTTTTGTGATTGGCTGGACATATCCATCCCAAGTCCTTGTCTGCACTGATTGCAGGGTGCTGTGGGTCGACCATGATGACCTCGTAGAACTTGTGTCTTCCATCTTCACCGACCCAGTAGGAGTTGAGGACCTCGAGGTTAGGGAAGTGGCGGTTGACACGCTCTTCTGCGATTCTCTGGATGTTCTTGCCCATGGTTATCTTGCGCATACCCATGTTTCTAGGCTTACGCTTCATGTTGATCTTGCCCTTGCGCAGACCTCCACGGCGGACTCTGGTGCGGATGATTACTATGCCTTGCTTGGCCTTGTAGCCGAGGCTGCGTGCAGCGTCTAGGCGGGTCGGGCGGTGAGCGCGATTGTTGACTGGTTCTCGGCGCCACTGAGCCATTCTATCCCTGCGGAAAGCGTAGGGCAGAGAATCCTTGGGACGCTTCCATGTTTCACGAACATGATGGTAGAGACCCTTTGCCATCTGATTCACCTGCTCCTAAGGAGCAAGCGGCCGACCGTCCACCCATATTTAACCGCGACGCGGAACGACCGCCGACCTGAAATCCTCTCCTACCATCGCAAGCCCGTGCAGCGAAGGGGAATTGACGAGGTCAGACAGGCACTTGCCGATGAATCAGTATCCCTGATTCTGGTGCAACGGGACCATGATGAACCATCGATTGAGGAATTGATTGAGAAAGCTCGAGAAATGGGTATTCCTGTGGAAGAAGGCCCTGAAAGCGACATCTGGAGAATGGCTAGACCAGGTCCAGAAGTACCAAAGATTCTGGCTCTTGTTGGACGCAAACCTGAGGCTTCAGTTGAAGAACTCCTCAACAGTGAGGGAATTGTCTGGCTCTTGGTTGGAGTAAGATTCGCCGTCAACATCGGTTATGTCATCAGAACAGCCGAAATCACCGGAGCGGCCGGTCTCATCATCTGTGGTGAATTCAGCAAGACCGAGCAACGCACCGCGTTGCGCGCTTCAATGCGGAGCAACCGTTTCATCCCAGTACTCTGGAGCACGACCGAAGAGGCATTGACCAAGATCAAGGAATCTGAACGAAAATTGGTCAGCGTTGAGGATGTCGGTGAAGTCAATCCTTGGAGTGCTGACCTTACTGGAAACCCAGTCATCTGCGTGGGAGGCGAACACGATGGAATTCCAAAGTCAGTGCTCGACCAATCTGCACAAGTGATTCGTCTACCTATGGCCGGTTTTGTTCCCTCTTACAATCTGCAGACCGCAATGGGCGTGGTTGCATTGGAAGCGATGAGACAGAATGGACTCGGTGAATGATTCACTCTTCTTCGGCTGCCGCAGCCGCAGCCGCCTCAGCCTTGCGGTCCTCCAACTCTTCATTGGCAAGCCGTTCCTCAACTACCAACAACTCGCTTTCAAGACCCTTGACCCTGTCTTTCATCGCCATCTTAGCGGCGACCTGCATCGGAACTGGAAGTGAGGCTGCATTGTACATCTCCACCTTGAGCATGTGTATCTCGGCCCGCATTCGTCTAACCAAGAGGTCCTTGGCCAAGTCCCATTCTTCTTCACCGATCATGTCCTTCTCTCTCCAACTTGCGAATCGCTCAAGTTGGTCTATGACATCGGCTTCAAATTCAATCTCGTAGCCATCTCCATCATCTCTGGTCGAGTAGAACAATTGAGACAAAGTTGCAGCCAAGGAACCAACCAGGCCAATGCCGATCATCATCAGACACATGGCGATGATACGAGCCGGCCATGTGACAGGGGTCAAATCGCCAAAGCCTACTGTCGTGGTGGTCACTACAGCCCACCAGATTGCATCAGGGAATTTGTGGATGATATTACTACACTCACTACCCGGATTGACCAGGCAATAGGTATCGTAGTATTCATTCTCAAAAACATAGACGAAGAAAGCCGCTGAAATGATGAGAACGAAAACGATGAGGAACAGATGTTGTACCTGTTTCTGAATGGTCACCTCCTTGGCTCGCTGTGTTGCACCGATAAGTCGTAAGATTCCTGAGAATGCACGTATCAGACGTAGCAATCGTAGAGCACCTGCATTTCTGAGCATTGGAATTGCGGTGAGTGCCAATGGCATGAGACCGAGGAATTCCCAGCCATGTGTTCTCCACCACCACTCTTTGTCATTACATCGAGAATGGTCTTCAGCCAGATCCGCAACGAACAGAGCGATTAGAACAGAATCAATGACTGAAAGAACCCACCATTCTGTGGTCCCGAAAACCAATCCCCTCTCAAGGTCATAGATGATGATTCCAATATTCAACATCGTCAAAACGAGAATCAAACCATCGTTGGCCCACCACGGTTGCTCCATGGTGGTATACTTCTCGTGCTCCTCTGCCACGAACCGCTCACAACCTTCACTGATTAGAGGATTATGCCGCCAATTTCAATCAGAAGGTGATTTATTGTCATCGCCATTTGATCCATTCAGAACCGGCATCCGGTTTACGATACCAATCCTGTCCACCATGTTTCAGCCATTCGTAACCATCCGTTGATACCCGGCCTTGCATATCAGAAGTAGGAGGTTGAGTATCTCCAGACGCTGTTGAAGCCTCGAATGAATCATCGGTAGCCACCATTGTGCTGAACTGTACCTCAAGATTGGAACGTATCCGTTCCAAACGTAGAGCCTGATGTGGACCAATCATTCTCCACATCAGTGCACGTTCATATTCGTCTGAAATGATTGCTAACTCCTCTTCGGATTGAGCGGCGAACATGGCCTCCTCAAATCTCTGAGACCTAGCCCCACGAGTAGAGAGCCCGAACACTATCCAGATGAAGACTGGTAGACCACCAAATATTCCCATCAAGTCCCACGCACCAAGGCCGATATTGGTGCCTGGAACATGCACTTCGAAACTGTCTATTGGATGCGAAGAAGCGCTGAACGGGTCAGTACCTTGTCGTAATTCGTCTGAATCCAGATAGCCGTCACCATCTGCATCGAGGTCCTCGTTATCTCCGTCTCCGTCACCATCGGTATCTCTGAACTCCAATGGGTTGTTCGGGAAGGCATCTTCAGAATCATCGACACCATCGTTGTCAGCATCATCGGGCATCAAGTCCGCATTGCTACCATTTGGATTGTCCCCCAGACCATCGCCATCACGGTCCGACCATTGGGTAGGATCCAATGGGAATGCGTCTTCCATCTCGCTGACATTGCTTGAATCAAGAGGAGTTGGATAGCCATCCGCATCCCAATCATCCTCTGTTCCAAGACCGTCCTTCGGCAGTGGGTCATTGAG
>CAXRJY010000112.1:0-6129 GCA_964230915.1 Candidatus Poseidoniaceae archaeon
GAAGAAAGAATATGCAAGTCACTGCTGACATTGAGACCAGTGTGGAACTTGACAGCATGATGCAAGAGATGACTCTCTGGGTAGAAGATGGAGGTGCTAATCTCAATGTTTCCAACCCTACAGTTGAAGGCGATTCAGGTACCTATTCAATCGTTTGGATGGTTGAGGAAATTGGCAATGGAAGTAATGTCTCGGTGTTCATTTATTGGCAGGATGGAATGGGAGAAAAGGTGGTTGACACAACGCTGTGGGAATGGGTCTTTCCACCAACTGAGCCGCAAAGTCTGCTGAGTGAAGAAACTCTGCTGTGGTTGCAGTGGTCAACTGCTCCACTACTACTTGCTGTTGGGTTCTGGCTTGTGAAAAGGCATAGAAGGTTCTGCAGTGATGAAGAAGAATTGGATGAATTGGACCATCGTGCATTCGGGCTTCTCATCTTCTCAGCCAGCTGTTACTTCATTTCAGCACTCAACATCATGTTCTTCATTGTCAATCATCACATCAGAACACTAGGAGCACAAGAGTCACAGATAATCCTACACCTCGGTTTATTGGCTTTGATATTCGGAGCGGCTGGCCCTCTTTGGGGACGATTGGCTGATCGAAAAGGAGACCGGCGTAGTTTGATCAAACTCGCTGGCTTCATCGGAGTCGCAATCTCACTACTGATGGCACCATTGAGTCTCTGGCCATTCTTCTTTGCATCGATGGCACTGATGATTGTTCTTGGGATTCAACGACTACACTTCGCACTGGCGAGTGAATGGTTCCCAGAACGAAAAGGAGAGGCGATTGGAATCCTCTATGCCTTCGGTTATCTTGCCACTGCGGTTTTCGCAGTGGTGGATGGCAGCATCTACCAATGGCTGGGAATCTGGGCCACTTGTATCACCTCAGCGATATTGATTGCAATAGGGACCATGGTCTTCCTGCGCATCGACATGGATCGTATCGATGGAAACATAGCAGATCTTGAAACCATTTCAAAATCAAAGATGAAGATACTTGGTTTTGAATCTAAGTGGGTGAAATGGTGTTTGCTCGGAGCCTTGTTAGTTGCCATTCCAAGAGGTGCCGTGGTTCTAACAAGTCCTCGATATATCGAAATCAGAGGCTTCGATATCTCAATGACATCGCTGTTCGAATCTTGGGCCATCATCACACTGGTTCTGCTATACGCATTCACAGGCTGGGTTTGTGATAAATTTGGGGCTGAGAAAGTCCTGTTAGCCTCTGCATTGGGGTACGGTGTTCTCTGGTCCTTGTTCAGTATCGGCCTATCACCGTGGTTGGCAGTGGCGATTTACTTGATTCCAATTGTCCCATTATTACTCGTATCCAACGATGCCTTGCTGTCTCGTTTCAGCACATTGGAAGAACGGAATCGCGGACTTGGAATGGCCGGGGCTGCTGCATATGTTGGACAGGCTATTGGCATTGGATTCATCGTAATCCTGATGACCTGGTTAGAAGGACCGAGTATTTCTGACATCGATGTCTATCACCTAGCATATCGTTCGAATATCCCACTGTTTGCTCTAGCGGTTGGAGTGACATGGTGGTTATCCATTCAAATCAGCAGGCATTCAGATTCAATCACTGGAAAACAGTAAAGCATTGAGGCGACCGGTTTGTTTCAGGTTGGGTAATGAACGATACAGAAAATCCCCCACCGGTCGATGGGAAGACTTCGTTGTGGAAATGGATTGCAAGTGGTTCGATAATTGCCAGTATGTGCTGCTTACCAAGCGTCGTCCTAGTCATGTTTGGATTGGCCAGTATTTCTACTGCTGCAGCACTATCCAATGAAATGTATTGGGGACCAATGAGATATGTGTTCTATCTACTGGCCGCCATCTTTGTTGGATTTGGGCTGTGGAAATACTTCCAACAACAAGGCATCTGCACTCTTGATGATGCCAAAAAGCAAAGAAGGCAGATTACCAATACCACTCTATTGGTCATCACCATTACCATCGTTGGATATCTGATTTTCAACTTCCTCATCCTCGAATTGATCGGGATTGCAGTTGGACTACCTTGGGAAGATGATGCGTTCTGGAATTAGTGACCCTGCCTTGTACTTACACAGCCGATATTGAAATCCAGCTCACCAGCCTTGTTTCTCATCGACAAACGAGTAGCGTCTAGAAGTATATCTTCAGCGCTTGATATCGGCTCTCCCGCCTCTCTCCATGCAACTGAGATTTGGAACCCTCCTAGTAGAGAATTTTTCAATTCAATATTTGTATTTCCAATTGAAAGTTTATGGATTTCTTCTTCAATTGGAATATCATTTTCAAAGGTGATTTCGCGAGGGTTGAGATTCATACCTAGATGCATCGATTTCTGGACCGCTTCTTTACTGGTCCACAATTTTACAGCATCCTCAGAACGACTTGCCAACATCTCCAACTCTGCTCCTTTACAGAATTGGTCAAAGGCATTGACTGCGATTATTCGATTATCCGGTTCAGCATCTATCCCAACCCACCATCCTGGTTCAATGACTGCTGCAACGGCTGAGCCATTGCTATGGCCCAATGAAATACCTGGCAATGGTTCACTACGGTACATTCCATTCAACCATTGTAACGATGGAGCCCTGTTGTTGTCTCTGACAATCTGCATCTGATCAACATCCAACCCCCAATTTTCCAAAATGGAGCAAAGGGCTGCCCTTGCTGAAACATGCTCAGTCCTGCGTTTATCTGTCTTGAATGAATTGTATTCATCGATATCTACCAATGGTGGCAATTCATCAGAACTATCTGAAATGTTTTTCATCAACATTATCTCGATCTTCGGTGATGTATGATATTCAAGCACTTTCATCCATCCAATGTGAACTTCATTTCATCAGATAATGGAGCCATGGCTTTGAGTCTGAGTCCACGCAATGCCATGATCGGTGAGTCGTCGTCCCCAACCACAACAACATCGTGAACACTGATGCCATTCTCCTCCAATCTCAGACGAATGCTACGCAGACGAAGCTTCTCTCCCAACTCCGGAACTGCGAGAATCGTCATCCACTCAATGCCTACTGGCAATGACATCAGGCCATCAACTTCCATAGCAACCAGCCCTGCATTCTGGAATCCCGCTTCGATCAACATTGGAAGAGCTTCCAACAACACAGATTCACCTTCAGCTTCTACTGAGAATTGGTCAATCTCCGGTAATTGATGCCGCATCAATGCCAAACCATCTGCCCCTCTGGATTCACCCTCATTGAAACCTCGAATGATGCCACCGTGACTCTGGAATCTTGGCCCATGGAAGAACCGGAGATAGATGAAACTAGGATGATGCGCCAACTCACCCTTTACCGGAATACCAAGTTCTGGAGAATCGTGTAATTCCGCTGCTAAATGTCGTGTAAGATCATTGGATTTCTTAACCAAACGAACCAACCCCTCATGATGGATACGTGGTTTCCCAAACACCTCCCCTTTCGAGTTGACCAAATCGCTCTCTAATCTGCAATGAACCCAGAGGTGGTCTCGCTTACGACGCTTCACTTCCGCTACAACCCTAACGCTGACTGGGCCTTTCACCAACTTGATGGGCAGTCCAAACTTTACATCTTCAAAGCCTGTCAAGCAATATTCTGGTTGGAGCAGTAAAGCGTTCTCAGCAAACATCTCTAGAGCCATCACTCCAGGATGATACGGAATCCCATCTATCGAATGGTCGACAAGGAAAGGATGAATGGAAGTCGATAATTGGCATTCACTGACCAAACTCTCCTCCTCAACCAAACTCAACAGGCGATCAACAAAGGGGAATCTCGACGGGTCTGCAATCAATCCGGACATCGATGGTGGTAGTTTCAATGGAGGGGCTCGGAATGAATCGAACTTATCCATCAATCCCATAGAACCACAACACATCACTCTGCGTTTCCCGCCCTTCAATACCTCATCAACGAATAGAGAGACACCTTCCTCAACCGATAGTGTCTCAATTCCTGCGGCTTCGAAAATCTTCTCTAGGCTACCTCTCGTAGCCATCCCTACATCTTTCCAACCAGTCCATGCAGTAGCAATCGCTCTTACTGACTTCTTACTTGCAGACAATCGCGCCATCTCGGCATCAAGGATTGAATTCGCAGCAGCATAATCGCTCTGCCCACCATTACCCAATCTTCCTGCAACACTGGTGAAGCAAACGGCAACTCTCAAGGAATCACCACTGGATTCAACAGCAGATACCATTGCTTTCCAACCATCAACCTTGATTCCAACTACAGCATCAAATGTCTCCCAACTCTTCTCAGCAACCAATTTACTGTCTTCAATACCTGCTCCATGAACAATTCCAGTAACTGGGCCTTGTTCTTCAGTTATCTCAGTCAAGGTTTCTACATCGGTGACATCACAGGCGCGATAAATTGCCTTGTTGCCAGTTCTTCTGATGGTAGCGATGGTACGATGAATATCTCGACTTCGAATATAGGGTTGCCAGGCCTTGTTCCATTCGACCATCGAGACCTTCCCATCGGGATTGTTGGCAAGTAATTCTTCACGTAAGACCATCTTTCGCTCATTCAGTTGCTCTTCACTCCAATCCAACCATTGCGCCGGCTCATCCATCAATGCAGTACGTCCTAGCAGAATGAACATCGCTCCTGCATTCTTGCTGGCCTCAGAAACTCCGATTATTGAAGAAGAAGTTACTCCTGAACCGCCTCCACTGACCAACCAAACATCATCTGCCAGCAATGGGGTTCTCTCTGCAACCAGTTCTTCATCGAACATCACCAATCTCCAGCGTCGAAGGTCCTTGTCAATACCAACCTCGACATCGCCACCATGTTGCAGAATATCATCGATCAACAAACCTGCAAGGAACTCTGTTCTCGCAGCAACCTCCGGATGGACATCCCAAGCCCTACAACGAACCTCAGGTCTTTCATGAGAATATGATTTGACTATTCCAGATGCCCCACATGCCAACGAATTGAATCTCTCTCCGATGTTTCCATGTCTCCCATCAAGTGCTGAGAGGGAGGCGACAAATGCAGTTTCAGAAGCATTCAATTGAGTATCAAGGTGTTTCAGAAGACCAAACAGTGAATGATTGGCCAATGAGCCTACCCGAGAAGATGCAGAAACATCCCATGACGAACCAGACAATTGGATTGGCGCAAGGTGGATGATTCCAGTGACTCCCTCGAACTGAGCACACATCTCGGAAATCTGCCCTTCATTCGACGGGTCTACTCGGAAAACAGTACGTCCTGCATGCTCTTCCTTCAGCAATTCCTTACAATCCAATTCAAAAGAAATCCGTAGTACTGAGACTCCTTTCTCTTCAAGCAAACTGCAGACTTCCTCGGAAATACCAATGCCATCGTCACTCACCACTACAGTGCCGCTGTTCAAAAGAAGTAGACTACGTTCTGGCTCTACCTCTTCAACCTCTACCTGCCAACGACGGACTCCAGCCCTAGGACTGGTATGCAAGGTGGCTTCCTGTGATTTCTCTTCAGGAGCCACCTGATTCGCTAAAGGGGGGTCATCCCCCACTAGATCTTCAGCACCTGCAACCAGTTCCTCGCGTTTGAGATAACGATTGCCATCGTCATGTACCTTCGAGGCCTCAACCAATGCATCTGCATCTTCAAGTCCAAACTCAGACAGTACCTGCGAAACAACATTCTCGGAGTATCTCCATGTCATCTTGGTGTTCTTCAATTGCTCAGCAGCAGCCTGCAACTCCTCGCGTTTGAGATACCGGTTTCCATCATCATGTTCCTTCGCAGACTCAATCAATTCGTCGCGGTCATCTAAATGGAATTCTGCTAGAACCTCATCGACAACATTGTCTGACCAACGCCATGGTACCTCTTCTCTGATACTCTCTTCCGGAGCAGGTGTAGATTCATTCACTCCTCCTTTCATCCTCACAATATAATCGATGAAATGGCTGAGAGTTGGGTGTTCAGCCAGACTGAATGTTTCATCAACCGGTAATTCGAACAATTCTCGAATATCTCCCATCATCTCGGCCTGTTTCACTGTGTCAATTCCCAATTCCCCTTCCAAATCTTGATCTAATTCAATGAAATCCTGTGGATAGCCTGTGTGTTCAACAACGATTTGAACAACCTTTGACTCGATA
>CAXRJY010000113.1:0-5770 GCA_964230915.1 Candidatus Poseidoniaceae archaeon
GTGGCTAGTGGTCCTAATGGAGCGATACCACATGGAGACCCCGATAACAATGGTGCTGGACCAAGAATCGTAGGACCTGGTGACGTAGTGGTCGTCGACCTTGGTGCCAGAGTGGATGACTGGGTCTCTGACATCACCCGCACCTATGTGCTGGGCGAGCCAACTGAGACAGAACTGGATGCTTACATGACAGTCTATGAAGCACAGAACCTGACCTTTCCTATAATCGAGGCTGGTACTCAAGCATGGACACTGGATAATCTTGCCAGACAGTATATTGAATCAAAGGGCTATGGTGAATATTTCACACACAGTCTTGGACATGGATTCGGAGTCTGCGTACATGAAAGGCCATTACTCTCTTCGGGAGCCGACGACCCATTATTCTGGATGACATACAATCAAGATTTCTTGACCAATATCGATGCGGTGACCATCGAGCCAGGGATTTACATCGAGGACTTGGAGTTCGGTATCCGAATCGAAGATGATTTCCTCGTCAATAATGGTGGGGCAGAATTCGTCAGTGAAACAATCCCGAGAGATGCAGATTGGTTCATCATCAAAGAAGGAGATTACGACCCTGTGGAGTCAGGTGTTCCGTGGATCAAGGTCGGTGGTGATGAACCTGAGGTGGACGAGAAGACGATGCCTTGGTTCGGTGCGCCCATGGAGATGATACTCACTCTTGTATTGGCTGCAATCATTCTACGAAGGCTAGAGTGACTATTCCTCGCGAGCAGAGTCGTGTTTGAGCCAAAGGTTTCGTGCTGCATGAACCTCATCGACCCTACCGACTGGAGTTGACTTGGGAGCAGCATGAAGGGTCTCAGCATCCTCCTGCAGTACCTTGACGAAATTCTCTGCGAAGGAATCGAGAACTTCCTTGGATTCAGTCTCGGTGGGCTCGACCATGACACATTCTGGAACAACCAATGGGAAGTACACTGTTGGAGCCATGTAGCCATGGTCGAGAAGACCCTTTGCCACATCCATGGCGCCAACTCCTTTGGCATCCTTGAGAGGTGCCAATGAGAGAGTAAATTCATGCTTCACAACATCGGCTGGGGCGCCATCATTGAAACTGTCTCCCACTCCCTTGGATTGAGCTTCGGAAGTGATTCTATGGCGCAGATAATTAGCATTGAGAACAGCATGTTCAGTCATCGTTTCCAATTCATTCCCATAGCGTCGATAAAATGCCCAAGAGCGAATTACTGCTCCTGCGTTTCCATGCCATTGCTGAACCTTTCCGATGCTGTTGGGAGGTTGCCACCAATGATATCTCCATGCATCTGAAACAGCAGTTTCAGGTTCATCCTTGCGCAATGGGATGCGCTTTGCGATAGGACCGGGGAGGAATTCCACAAGATGCTTCTTGACTCCAATTGGACCTGAACCTGGACCGCCGCCTCCGTGAGGTTGACTGAAGGTCTTGTGTAGATTGTAGTGAACTGCATCAAAGCCCATCAGACCTGGACTTGTCTTCCCAAGAATGGCATTGAAATTTGCACCATCGTAATACATCTGACCGCCGGCATCATGAACGATTTGTGAAGCCTCAGCAATATCCGGCTCGAAGATTCCCAATGTGTTTGGATTGGTTATCATCATCGCCGCAGTATCATCTCCAACAGCTGTGCGTAATGCATCGAGATCCAACCTGCCATCTTCAGCACTGGGAATCTCTACTATCTCATACCCTGCCATTGCCGCACTGGCAGGATTAGTGCCGTGTGCAGAATCAGGTACAACCACCTTGGTTCTCTCCTCTTGACCCAGCATCCGATGATATTCCTGTATGCAACGTATTGCGGTGAACTCTCCTTGGGCTCCAGCCACCGGCTGTAGAGTGACAGCATCCATTCCTGAACAGGTGGCCAACATCTCCTGCATCTCATAGAAAATACAGAGCAGACCCTGTAGATGATGTTCTGGCTGCAGCGGATGGATGTTCGCAATACCGGGCAATTGAGCAATCACTTCGTTTACTCGCGGATTATGTTTCATGGTGCACGAACCAAGAGGATAGAAACCAGTATCGATACCAAAATTCCGTGTCGATAACCAAGTGTAATGCCTCACCACCTCTGGTTCAGACAACCTTGGCAAAGTTGGCAGTTTCTGCCTTCTCAATCCAGCCGGAATGTTCAGTGAATCAGCAGGAACCAAAGGTGGAGGCTGGGAATATCCTGCATCTTCTGCACCCTTATGAGTATGAAGATGGCTCATCTATTCACCTCCTTGGCCCAATGGCCAAGATGTTTTACCAGGGTATTGATATCTTCTGCACTGCTCTGGTCGGTTGCACATACCAACAACTGATCAGTCAATTCTGGATACCATGTCGAAAGGTCAAGACCACCAATGATTCCATTCTCATCGAGATATCTCAATGCATCTGCTGCAGTTCCTGGCAATGAAATCACGAATTCATTGTAATGAGTTGCCTGAGGATGAAGCAGGGATAGACGTGGAGTATCTTCAATCTGAGACTTCAAGGATTGACAAGCAGCCATGTTACGAATCGCGAGGTCACGCATGCCCTCCGGTCCAAGCAATGCCATGTGCATCGCACCCATCAACGCGATGAGAGTCTCATTGGTACAGATGTTTGAAGTTGCTCTGTGACGGCGGATGTGTTGTTCTCGAGTAGACAACGTGAGGCAGTAGGCCTCCCTGCCCTCGCCATCGATGGAACGTCCAACGATACGCCCAGGCATCTGTCGAAGGTAAGCCTGCTTGCATGCAAAGATTCCATAGATTGGACCACCAAAGGTGAGGGGGCTGCCCAATGGCTGTCCTTCTCCAACTACGATATCTGCCCCATATTCCCCAGGGGCCTCAATGATTCCCAATGATGTCGGTTGCACTCCTACTATCAGAGCGGTATTCTCCCCGAGCATCTCCTTCAGTTCTGTCAATCCTTCATCGAGGATTCCAAATGGGTTCGGCTGTTCGACATATACTCCGCATGAACCCGATGCTCTAGCTGCTGCTGCAAGGTCCAAGGTTCCGTCGTCATTATGCTTGAGAGTCTTGATCTCAATGCCACCTCCTTGGGTGTAATTATGGATGACACTCATTCTGTCAGGCGGAATCAACTCACTGACCCAAACGGTATCCTTCTGCATTGCCTTACGGTTGTGAACCCTGACAGCACAGGTCAATGCCTCTGCAGCAGAGGTTGAGCCATCGTAGACACTTACATTCGAGACGGGTAAGCCTACAAGGTCAGCGACCATGGATTGGAATTCCCACATCGCCTGAAGCATTCCTTGCGAGACCTCTGGTTGGTAGGGAGTATATGCAGTCAGGAATTCACCACGATTGATCAACTGGAAAACTGCACTTGGAACGAAATTACGGTACAATCCAGCTCCGAGGAAAGACGTTCTTTGTGAAAGCGCTACATTGGCGCCCAGCAATCGTCGAGCATCGGCAAGAATCTCTTCCTCACTCTGTGGTCCAGGAAGTGGTAATGTGGAATTCATCCTAACTCCTTCAGGAATATCAGCGAACAACTCATCCATCGAAGTCATGCCCATCGCAGAAAGCATCTCTGACTCTCTGCCAAGATTCGGAAGTTGGTCGACCATGCTCCTCGCCTCGTCCTATGGACGAGACCTCGTGGAATAGGATGAACATGAACATTCGTTTCAAGGCAATTCACTATTCAGCCCTTGGAAGTAAGTCTGAGTATACCCGAAGTGTCTCCTCATTTACTACGTTCCAATTCCTATTCTGTTCTACCCAATCTGCCGCACTCATTGACGATGCAGGAATATCTGCGGAATCCATGACTTTCTCCAATGCATCAGCCAATCCGGAAACATCTCCTGGAGCATATAGATGGCCTTTGCTGCCGTTGTCCATCAATTCCCTCAATGCTGGCAAGTCACTACAGACGACCGGCACACCGAGTAGCATTGCTTCCAATGGCTTCAATGGAGTTACCATTCGAGTCACCTCTGTATCTGGCCTACTGACCACAAAAGCATCGATCAACTGGAAGTACGGTTTGATGAATTCTGGTGGCACTGGTCCAGTAAACAATGTATTCTCAGAGATTCCTAGGCTTTCGGCTCTGAAAATCAACTCCGATCTATTAGCAGAACTGGAAACCACCAACAATTTCACTTTCCTTCCTCTACTAAGCAATTCAGCAACAGCATCCACTGTTTCTTCCACTCCTTCCATGGAACGTAGACTACCGATATATCCGACCACGAAAGAGTCATCCAAAGCAGATTTGGTTTCATCTAGATGGCTTGTCTGTTCTGCATCAAGTTCGACTGAGTCGAAGCGAGAGGTATCTACTGCGTTTGGAACCACAGTAATCTTATCCTCTGACACTCCTCTGGAAACAGCAGCAGTTCTCAAAGTATTACTGATACAGACCATATGATCTGCCGCTCGCATGACCTTGTTCTCCTTCCTGCGGAATCGCTTGAAAGCAGGGCCCCACCTCTTCCATCTATCGTTTGCTACAGCAGTCTCCTCCCACATCCCTCTCATTTCGTAAACCAATGGAATGGACCTTCTACGTGCCACATTCAAGGCCGGTTCTGCAACTCGGTAAGGGGTATGAGCATGAATGATGTCAACCCCATATTCTTCGCACAACGAGTCGATACTGACCTCCAATCTTTTCATCAGAACATTCTCCTCAATCCACAATTTCGGTGGCATCAATCCTTTGTTCATCAGTCTGAAAGGAATCATCAATCTGCTCTTCAACCAACTCTCTTCCTTATCGCCTTTCAACTTCAGGCGATTGGCAGCCCATTTCGCTACTCTCTTGTCCCAAAATCCACCATCCTTTGATTCCCAAGGGTGGGCGCACCTACGGTATGTCACTCCACTCTCTGTATGTTCTTTCAGCATCTCTGTTCTCTGAGGGTAATATGGCGATGTCAAAGCCAAAACATCAACCTGACCGCTTTCATTCTGAGCCTTCAGTATTCCAGAGGTCCGTATCGCATATCCATTCAATACCGGACTGCTGACAGAAAGAACATGGAGGACTACAGCCTTCCTCTCAGTCAACCAATCACTTCCTGTTTTCCAGATTAGCCATAATGACATCCACCATTCTGGCAGCGGTTTTCCCATCCCAGAGATCTGGCACCTGACCTGCCTTTCCTCCAGTAGCAAGAATGTCCTCAACCTCAGAAAGAATCTTGCCGGGATCATTTCCAACTATCTTGTTGGTGCCCTCGGAAACTGTAATCGGTCTCTCAGTGTTATGCCGCATGGTCAAACATGGAATCCCAAGTGCAGTGGTCTCCTCCTGGATTCCTCCTGAGTCAGTCAATACGAATCTCGATGCTGAGACAAGTCCAATGAAATCCAGATAACCCAATGGTTCACTGATCTTGATGGCCTCGCTTGCATGTAGTGATTCCATCAGTCCGAATTCATTCAATTTAGCAGTGGTCCGTGGATGAAGAGGCATGACTATCGGAATAGATTCTGATATCTGCAACAGAGCACCAACTATTCCTGTCAAAGTTGATTCATCATCAACATTTGATGGACGGTGCATTGTCAGCAGACAGAATCCAGCCTTTTCCAATCCTAGACTCTCGCATATCTTGTCTGCATCTACCTTAGTCAGATTATTGAACAATGTGTCGATCATGATGTTGCCGACCAGATGTATTCGAGATTCCTCGGTTCCTTCCTTGCGCAGGTTCTCATCTCCGTCAGGAGAAGGAGTCAACAGAATCTCACATATTCTATCTGTAAGGACACGGTTCACTTCTTC
>CAXRJY010000114.1:0-3074 GCA_964230915.1 Candidatus Poseidoniaceae archaeon
CACTGGGCGGAACCGGTGCACTTCTCGATCAGTTGGTGCAATGCAGGGGCCGAATTCCGATGATCAGTCGAGTACTTGGCCCAGGAGTAGGAGTATCCGCACTCGCGGCCAGCCTCTCTGATTTCACTATACTTGGCAGAGAGCATGGTCAACTCTTCATGTCAAGTCCATTGGAGACTCCTGAGATACTCAGTGGAGAAGTTGACTCAGCAGGCCTTGGAGGGGCTGACCTTCACGCTAGCCGCTCTGGAATCGCGTGTTTGGTAGCAGAGGATGAAGATGATGCTATTGATATCGTTGCCTTACTTCTTTCCCATCTTCCGGACCATAACATGGCTGAACCACCACACATCGCCAGTAGTGACCCATTTGACAGGATGTCAGAGGAATTGGGAGATATGGTTCCTGATAACCCAAACAAACCATACGACATGTTGGATGTTGTCAAAGAAGTGGTAGATGATGGAGAAATTCTAGAACTATTCGCTTCATATGCTGATAATATCGTCATTGGCTTCGCTAGACTGGATGGTTATCCGGTCGGAATAGTCGGTAATCAACCACGGGTACTTGCTGGTTGTCTCGATATTGATGCATCTATCAAGGCAGCACGTTTCATTCGTACCTGTGATGCATTCTCAATTCCTGTTGTCACCTTTGAGGATGTTCCGGGTTTCCTACCAGGAGTGGTGCAAGAATGGGGAGGGATAATCCGCCATGGTGCCAAGTTGTTGTTCGCCTATGCCGAAGCGACAGTACCGAAACTCACTGTTGTCGTTCGAAAGGCCTACGGGGGAGCATATCTGGCAATGGCATGCAAGCATCTGCAGGCCGATTACAATGTGGCTTGGCCTACTGCTGAATTAGCGGTCATGGGGGCTGAAGGTGCTGTAAACATAATCCATCGAAGAGAGATTGCTGCTGCTTCGGAAGAAGAACGTGAAACTGTCAGGCAGGAATTGATCAATGAATACAAGCGCAAATTCGGAGACCCATATGTGGCTGCAAGGAATGGATGGTTGGATGATGTCATCGAACCTAGCGAAACTCGCTTACGATTGATTCGTGCACTACGGTTGTTAAAATCAAAACGTGAATGGAGTCCTCCGAAGAAACACGGTAACATCCCGCTTTGATCAGCCTTTACGTCGAGCCAAGTCAAGCAATCCACTGGGTTTACTCTCCTCCTCGACAACTTCAATCACTTCATCGTTCAATGCTACTTCACCTGGAAGTCTCTCTACATGTACCTGCTCAACTATCATCGTAGTCGTGCTCCGCCGTAAGTTACCAAGGAATGCTACTATGATCATGAAAACGATGGCAGCAGCAGCAATACGCAGTTTCACATCATCGAACATTGAGACAACTTCTTCCACCTCTGCAGAAGAATCATCCTGAGAGACATCGGAGATAGTGAATGACAGTTGTTGCTCACTGGTACTGACACCCTGTGTCTCCACCTTCATCCAGAAAACATGGTCTCCGTGACTGGAGAACAATGGTTGCAACAACACCGTGCACGCTAATGCTCCATCCGTCCAATCGAGACATGCTGATGAGCCGACTGATAACCAATCATCTGTCCTCCAAGCAACCTTTACCGAATGTTCTGCTGGCTCATCTTCATCGAATAATGTGAATCCAAGACTGATATTTCCGTCACCTCTCACCTCTGGTTCATGCCACGAGACTGCAGGAGTATCATCGATTGATGCCACGCTGAGATTCAATGTTGCACTGATCGAGGAGACTCCATCCGATACCGAAAGCACCCAACATGAGTCCTCTCCATGCCAATTCTCCTGTGCTGAAAGAACTAGGAAATCACCTTGGATGAGTGCTGTGACTGCACTAGTATCATTGCAGTTACTCTGATTGACTAAGATTTCCAAGACATCTCCATCGGAGTCGAAAGCAATACTATCCAGTGGAATCTGCCTAGAATCATCCTCATCGAAATCAAGGGCGCCATAAGTGAAAACTGGAGAATCAGGAAGGGCATTGACGACAATTGGAAACTGGACTGAGACCCCAGGAGTTGAGCCATCACTGACAGTAAGATTCAGGATGGCTGCTCCCGACCAGTTCTCAACTGCACTCAGGTACAGTGAGCCATTGTTCCAATCAGCACTGATATTGGCATCGTTCAGGCTGCTGAAAGCCTCAAGTGTCCCATTTTCAGGGTCAAAGAACCATTGAGAGATATCCAAGTATATTCCGTCGCTGTCCTCGTCAAACTTCTGCTGAGGAATCGGGCCGGTGTTGACCACTGGGTCATCGACTGGGAGTAGAGTCAACACGGTGCTGATATTGACCGAATCCGGTTGTTCAGATTGTTCGCTAACCCACACCTCTAGCGCAACAGAACCATCCCATTCCGGCTCTCCTGTATGCGCGATAGTCAGATTGGCACCATTATTGGTCAAACTCAGGTTCCCAGACTCTTCGCCTGCAAGGTATGCACCTGCGAAAATAAGGTCTTGTCCATCCGGGTCCCATGCGAAATCATATGGCTCGATGGTTATCGAAGAATGTTGATTGAAAACTATTACTGGAGTGGGGGAAATCAGTTCTAATGGTGTGTTTCCTCTATTCACAGAGAACTCATGAGTGGATATCATTCCATCCCATGACGCAAACAAGACGATGCTCTGCTCCCCTGGAGCAAGAGTATCTGAATCCACAGAACATGATGCGCTGTCAGTACTGCCATTGAATACTCCTGGAATCAAGGAGCCGTTCCAATGAAGACACCACGCATCATAGACGCCTTCACCGATCAGTGAACCGTTACGATGAGAGAGATTCATCATCAATTCAAGTGTCTGATTCAGTTCAATCTCCTCAGTCGGACCGGAGGTTGATACCACTTTCAGCATCATGGAATTGTTCAAATCTTCATCGACGTATGCATCCTCATCGGAAATGCTCTCGGAGTCAATATCGCGATTGGTTGCACCATACCAACTACTGTGGTCTCCTTTGAGTATCAAGTCTAGATAAGATAACAGATGAGAATATGCATGCACCTGCTGCTCTTCCTCGTCCATGTTCCCTGAACCATCCTGAAG
>CAXRJY010000115.1:0-7277 GCA_964230915.1 Candidatus Poseidoniaceae archaeon
GACGTGTGCTCTTCCGATCTATATTTGAGCTCGATGTAGTCCGAATAAACTTGAATAAAACTGACACCATTTTATTTGGAGAATCAGAAAATCGTATTGGGGTTATGGCGCAAATCCCAATTTATGCATGAGCATTTTTTGTTTCTTTCGTAATCGTTGGAAAATATTTCCAGAGATAAGTTTCTTCCATTTTTTAGGAACTGCATCTCGGCTCTTTTGAAGGTCTTGAGTTTCCAACCAAACTGCATAATCCAAGTAAATATTTTCACGCCTATTGACACAGACTGAATGCAAGGTGACTTGTGTATCACTGAATGTTTCCAAAGAGGGAATATGAGATGACTCGATTAAATCTTCACGAATAAAAAAGGCATCATGATGCCTGGAAGTGGGATAACGTCCAGCATACACCAACGCATATCCATGGTTCTGGGCCATCAAATATAGTGCTTTGAGTGAAGAACCCATCACACGGTCCATGTGCCACGACTCATTCGTATCATTTGGGAAAGCCATTGCTGCCTCAATCGGAAAATTTGGATTGAATTCTACACTAAAGAAACTTGGACGGTAATTTTCCAACAAGGCATCAGTTACCCAAATATCGGTTGAATCCAAATCTATGGAAATGTATCCCGGTTCATTTGGGACATCATATTGCTGGAATAATTCACAGATATTTTCACTCGTGATGAAATGGCGATACAGATTGATGTCTGGATTATGGCAGTTTCCATCTAGAAGGAGATTGTCCCATTTCCGTTCATGAACCAAATGTTTGGTGTTAGGTAAACAATCATCCCAACTAGTTGAGTCGTATCCAAATTCAATACAGAATTTGTTACTGATTTCAATATGCTCGCAAATGAAATCTATCACACCATCTTGCTTTCCTTGAGAAGAGTGCTGCTCTTCATGTTCAGGAATCATTGAAATCCAATTCTGTTCGGTCATAGACTTCACTCCATTTGAAAGGCGAATGGTTTTTGCAATATATGTTCGTATTGTGCGATTCTTATCAAACGCTGTTCTACTAAATCACCGATTGTATTTTCTGTTCATTTGTTGTTTGCAAACTTGATGCAGCATCATGTCCGATATCCTTCGAGTCGTTCCAATTCAACAATTCGTTTCAATGTCGATGGTTGGAATGTCGATTTGAGTTGCTCGTCGTTTTGTCCATCAAACACATTGCTTTCATTCAAAGAAGATACTTGAGTCCCAGGAATGACAGCAAAATGAAGACTTTCTTGAGCGACTTGAGAAATCGGAATTTGATTTTCAATAGCGAGGTAGGTCAACCAAAGATCATCGTTTCTAGGACAAGTTTCTCGAAATCCTTGCCCAACATCGCGCATGAGTTGAAGAAATGCTGGTGGAAAGAGAACGCCGGATACGCATGTTGCAAAATTGAGATTACTGGGCTTTCCCAATCCAGGTGGCCATGTATCGTAAGCAGTCAAACTCTTTCCATCGTCTACAGCAACCATCCTGTGGGCTCGATAAGCGTGGATACTTACCGGGTCAGAATCATAGCACGCTTTCAATCGCTCAAGCCACCAACGAGGGTAGAGGATGTCATCATCGGCGACAACATGAGGAACTGAAAATGAAGGCGCGTTGACAATCCAAGGTTGAATTTTGGTATGAGGTCCAAGATTTTCTGAAAGGTGGATCTCCAAACCTCTTCGCTGCAGACGTTGCAGGCTTTTCCGCGGATTAGTGACGTGTTCTTCCACATCCAAATGCAGCATTAGACGCGACGGTTTGAGAGAACCTCGTGCAATACTTTCAATGGCCAAAAATACATTTTTGAGTCGATGTCCATGAGTTGTCAATGAAACGGTTGGACCATCTTCCCCAATGATCGAATCATTAGAAAATCGATTGCGGAAACGTAGACGGATGGCGGAGAGATGTATCGGAATATTTCGAATAGTATTCACAGCGAAAGCCAGAGGGTTGATTCGAGCCATTTTTCCACCGTGAAATCAAATCCGAACATTGTATCCTTGACAAAATCAGTTCTGCTATGATTCATGCTACAGGTTCAGTTTAACCAATACTTCGGTTACTATCCTGAGAGAATATAGTTTCATGAATGGAAAAAGAAAACTCGATTATGGCATCCATATTATCATTGAAACCAACTTTCGTTGAGAGTGATTCTCCTCCAATCCACGGGTTATTATAGGGCAGCAATAACAGGCTGGGCATGTTTTCACCGGAAGATTGTATTGGAATACCTGCCACAGATTTTCTCCTTGATTTAGGATTCATCTGCGAGCCTGATGAAATATACACTGGAGAGGATAACTTGGATGAAGAGATATTGTCAAATGATGGACATCCAGCACATTCCGAAATGCTGGAAGAATATCTAGAAAATACTCAAGCCTGTATTCGTTGGTTTTTGGGCCAGCATCACATCACCTTTCAATATTCAAACGCAGAAATAGTTTCAATCTCTGATGGTTTTCCAAAAGATATTCTCTCTACAATCAAAGATTTTCTGAATGATGAAACGGACATCACATACATCTCGGACCAACAATTATTGGACATTCAACGAGAAATTGATGCTGCTGATGAATGAGAACAACGATTACAGAAATCTCAAGAGTCCTCTTCCGGAATCTTTCTCTCGATTCCTGCCATGTCCTGCAAGCGATTCCAGAACGAAACTCTGTCATCCTCAGCCACGAGTATGGTATCAGAAGGATTTCCATCCTTGTCGAACTGTTTTCGGAATCTGCCCTCGCCCATTGCGAAGTGTCGGAACTTGACATCCTCCCATTCTCCGTCCTCGTTCTTCTTACGATGCCAATCTCGCTTCGGACTAGGATTTCCTCGCAAGTCCCAGCGATCCTGGAAACGTGGACCCTTGGTTGGATCATAGATGAATATCGGCCATGCTCTGGTCGCTAGAGCGACATTTGAACGCTCATAGGAAACGTGGTCTGCAACACCATGTTCTGGTTGACAGGTCGTATAGACACTGACCACTGCCGGTCCCTTGTGTGCATTTGCTTCCCTGATGGCTCGGTAGAAATGATTTGGCAGACTGGTGACCGTCTGAGCAACATAGACTCCTGGGTGCATCGCTGCAATCGCTCCCAATTCCTTGCGCATCTCCATCTTGCCAGGAATGGTTGAACCATGAGCATAGAACTTGGTATCCTGTCCTGTATATGACGCAGTCGAAGCCTGACCACCAGTGTTGGAATAGACCTGTGTATCTAGTACCAGGACCTTGATGTCCATACCGCTTGCCAAGAGTCGGGAAAGGGAGCCGAAGCCGATATCGTACATCGCCCCGTCACCACCGATGACCCAGAGTTTCTTGTCTTCCCAACCAATCTGGTCCCAACGTGCTCGCACACCCATGGCATCCGTGGGTCCATTCTCAAACAGGGAGTTCGTCCATGGAATCTTCCACGGATTGTAAGGATATGTGCTACCATAGACGGTGGAACATCCTGTCGAATTGACAATGGCCGCATTCTCTGCTCCATGGTCATATCCAAGGACTGCTGCCATCATCCTCAATGCAGTCGCTTCTCCACAACCTGCACAGGAACCTGCCCCCCCAGCATAGAGAAGACTGTCATCCTTGAGCATGATATCCATGACTGAACGCTCATTGACGAAATCCTGGTCAGTATCTCCCATACTGGTATAGAACTCCCATAGCCGCTGATGTTCATCAAGTCCCATCTTCTCCTTGGAGATCATTGCTAGAGCATCCTTGGAACCGCAGACATCCACACACTCAGCACATCCTTTGCATTTGCTGGGATCGATGAAGATTCCGAAGCGCCCAGGTTTGTCACCTTTCTTCTCACGATTATCCCAGTACTTGCGTACCTTCGGCCATAGCTTCTCCATTTCCCCAGCCTGTTCCTCATCCAATCCTTTCAATCCATCTTGAAGTGTCTCTTCGCTGACCACCTTGCCAAGGATTGCGGTATCAGGACACATTGTCACACAATCCATGCAACCAACGCAGTTGTCAGGAAGGAATTCAGGAATCTCTGGTGCGATGTACGAGAAGTCTCGCAATCGACCTGAACCAGGGCCGATGATGGAGCGGGCATGGGTCACATCAGCGGGTAGACTCGTTGAAGCATGTCCTTCATTGTACGAGCCAATGATTCTGGATTCAAAATCATCAAGGTCAAAGAAATCCTTGTCATGTGCTGTCCTCTTCCTCGCTTGATCAATGGTCATAGAGACACCTCCATCTGGGCACTGACTTCTGAGTCGATGATGTTGACCTCGGTGTATCCGCGCTTCACGCAGGTCAGATTGTCCTGCACCACTTGCTCTCCTCGCTTTCCGAAGTATTTTCGAAGACTCTTCTCGATTGAATTGTATAGAGCATCTTCAGATGTTTCTGCTGCAAAAGGAGTGCTGCGAAGGAAAATTCCGAGCAATATGATTCCCTGCATCCTGACCACTAGGTCCTGACTGCTGCTCACTTCCTTGGCGATCTTAGCAGTATCCAACCAAAGGATTCTGATTCCCTTCTCTCTAATCATCTCACGAGACGATGGCGGTAATGAACTCCAGACCTGTGCATCGTTCTCTGCAGTGGATTGCAAGAACACCGTACCTCCTTCTCGAAGTCCTTTCAATGGATTTCCTGTGGAGAAGGCATTGACATCCTGAACCGCTATGAAATCAAGAATATCCAATTCATGGTGAATTCTGATTCTCTCATCGGCTATTGTCAGATAGAAATTGGTTGGAAGCCCCTTCTTCTCAGAACCATACTTGGGATAAGCCTGAACGGTCTTTCCAAACAAATCTGCAGAAACTGTGGCGATGATCTTGTTTGTGGTCACCGAACCAAAACCGCCCACACTATGTCCACGCATGCTGAATGAGTGAGGTGGCCTTCCATCCAAGCCCTGCACCGGTTCTAAGGCGGTTGGATGATCTATTCCGAGTGTGAAATAACGTGGTTCTGATTCTGATTCAAGAAGGTCGTAGACCGCAGTCAAATCTCCACTGGTCACATCTCTGCTTCCCAATCCATATGCCCCTGAATGAATACATGGAATACTTTCCAATGGCGGATAACCAGGACGACCTTGCATGGAATCAACCAGTGCGGCCTTGAATTCTGAAGTCAAAGGATTTGATTGCGCCATCGGGTCATCCATCCGCTCAAGTACAGCCACAGACTTGCAACCTGCAACAGCTGCAGCCAGTTCGGGTCCTGGGAATGGGCGGAAACAAGTGACGTGAACACAACCGACCTTACGCCCCTGGGCCCTGAGTCCATCTACCACAGTTGTAGCGGTCTCAATCATGGAGCCAATACCGATGATAGCCACTTCTGCATCTTCCATCTGATAACTATCGATCATTCCATAATGCCGTCCAGTCGCTTCAGAGAATTCTTCCATTGCCATCATCAATGCCGGCTTGACAGTATCTGTGAAATGGCGTTGTGCAATCTTTCCCTTCATGTAAGCATCCTGATTCTGTACAACTCCCGTCATGACCGGATTGTATGGATCCATCAAATTGCGAAGGTGGTCTGCAGGGTCGCCAATATATTCCTTCATGAACTCCTCCTCGATAAGAAGAACATTCTCGATTGTATGAGTTGTCAGAAATCCATCTTGAACACTGAAGAATGGCGTACTACTTGCCTCTGCTGCCTTACGTGAAATCAGTGCCAAGTCGCCTGATTCCTGTGCATTTCTAGCGAATACGATGCCCCAGCCTACATCTGAGACACCCATGATGTCATCATGTCCAGCATGCACATTCAGAGAGTGACTGGTCATGGCACGAGCACCGATGTGAAACACAACAGGAAGGCGCTTACCGCTGATGACATAGAGAACTTCCTTCATCAGAATTAGGCCCTGTCCCGAAGTGAAGTTTGTGACTCTCCCTCCCGCAACTGCGAACCCTTCTGCAGCCGAAGCACTGGAATGTTCGGACTCCGGTTCAAGGAATACCAAAGGAGTTCCCCAGAGGTTCTTCTTGCCATTGGAAACAGCAATTCCATAGCCGATTCCCATGGTGGTTGATGAGGTGATTGGATAGGCACACGAACCTTCAGTTATGGCTGTCTCAACATGCACAACTGTTCCTGCTCCATCAGTGGTTGCAGGTATACCCGGATACTTTGCTGTCATCTCAATCACCAGATTATCTGCCCTTCGGGCAGTGTCGGGTATGATGTCGCCTTTATCACCATTCGCTATTGTCAATCGAACAGTCCGGCTAACAGTTCAAAACATATGATGTACTAAGACTATCATGAACGGGGGAAAAGCATTCATCGACCTGATGATTGGATTGATTCTCTCCGCGGGTACTTTTCTGGTTTCATGGTGGACCAGTGGTTCAATATCCATTGGTGGAGGAATCACCGCCGTACAAATCCTAGCAACCATGGCATTTCTCGACCTCAGAGAAAAACAAAGGAAAGATGATTACGATAGAGGTGGACCATAATCAGGCATTACTTGCTCGACTGCGAACAAGGGGTCAGGGTCAGTCGAATCATGGAATGCAATGATTGCTCCTCCATCGTTGAGAATCGTGATACTTGCAAAATCGAACCTGATATCGTTCCCTGCCCCACTGGTCGAATCAAGATCTCCAAGACCAATGAATGTCAGAGTATCTGGGGCAAGACTCTCACTGAACCCTCTGATGTGGAAGACGACATCTACATCGGGCCCAGCCGCACTCTGATAACGAACATTCAGTATTGCTAGATCATGCTCTCCACTGAGGTGGAATTCCCATTCTTCGATATCTGATGCAAGCCCTGTCAAATCATAGGTCTGATTCTCCCACACATGGCCGCCATCCAGAGACATCATGTGAGTGAAAGTCAGTCCATTTCTATCGATACAATGCAGACCACCACTGGACTCGAACGAGCAATATTCGGAAGGCAATCCTGTTCCATTTACTTGATGCCGATACCATTCACCAATCCACATACCACCCTCAACCAATTGAGGGTCAGCAACCCATGTCAACGCGGTGCCAAGATATGCATCATCTCCATTGTCAAAGTAATTTGGAAACAGAAGACCGCCCTGTGGGATAGGGAAGGCTCGCATCTCCTTGTGAGGTTTTGTGAAATCCCATTCAATCCCAAGTTCTTCTTGCTGTAACTCAAGTTCCATCACGTCAAGATTTTCACTGCGACCAGGGAAAGAAATTGGATAATAATTGAGACCATCGATTGAAACTTGACCGCCAACATTCTGTGTTTGATGCCAGAAATTTGAGATTAC
>CAXRJY010000116.1:0-6404 GCA_964230915.1 Candidatus Poseidoniaceae archaeon
AACAAAACCTCCACCTTCCAATGGGTCTCCAGCCATGAATGACTCTGCAAGATAATCAAGCGCTGTACCGTTGATCACCAGTTTTGGAGAACCAACGCTGTTTATCATCGGGCGTCCAGCAGCATTGGAGAGAATGAACAATTTCCCACCTTTTGCTCCATATCCATAACACTGTCCAACATCACCATGAACCACAGTAGTACCACTATTATGAATCTGAGCGATTTGATCTTGTCCATTTCCATGCATATGAATTATCATTCCATCGTTTCCACTAGCAAGGTAATCTCCGCAACTTCCGTAGACATCGAGCCTTACACCATTGCTTTCTGGTCCAAATCCATTGCCGATGAAACGGTGTCCTCTGCACATGATGATGTGGAAATTCTTCCATCCAGACTCATAGAGAGCCACCAGTTCTCTGGCGAGCGACTCCGTTCCTTCGATGGGGTATGGGCGCGCATCAATAACGATGCTTTGCTGTGGATTCTCAGGCAGCGGTCTATTCCCAGGCGTCATGTAACCAATGTAAGAGGGACAGGGTGAAGCAGCGGTGGACATCATTACAAACATCAATGAATCTTCTACACAATCAAGCCAGCGGCTTCTGCGAAGTGAGCCTGTGGGATATCTTCTGTCCAGCAATAACTGCAGTGTCTCAATCGCCATAGAGCGTTCAAATTCTGCGACCTCATTGCATAATGCCCGAGCAGCAGGCCAATCGAGTTCCTGCAATGATTCAACAGCATGCGTGAATCTATCATTAGCAGTGCCATTCAATACTACTCCTGAAGCCTCGGCAGCAGGCTCGATCAGGTGAGTGCCACTCGGTTCGGTGTTGACGATGTCTCCGAACTTGTTACTCATTTCCAGTTTGAATGCCCCATCGTTCTGTTTGTTGACATCGAAAAGAAATGAGCCTCCATCAGTGTAGGAGCCTCCACGGGCATTCCAATATTCATCACATCGTCGCCAGAATCTGCTGTCTTCTTCAGAAAGGCTGTCAAGAACTGCATCGATGACTTGTTTCTCTGAACCGCAGAATGCAATACCGACTTCTCCTCTCTGGTATGAGAAGACTTGAGGCCTCAACATACTGGTATCGGTTATTCCAATCAGCCTGTGCTGACCCTTCGCAACGGCTTGAGCGATAATGAAGAACCACGGGCCATCGGGCGAGCCGTGGATGTGGGTTCGCTGTATCTTTTCGTAGATATCTTGCTTTTCTTTTGGTAGCATGACGAAATCCAATTCACTGGTTGGTGCCAATGATTCAATCAGATACTCCATCGGATATCCATACACACGATGATGTAAGTCAAAGGCCAATGCAGCCACTTCTGTGTCAGTGAAGAACAGGGGCTCCATCCCTCTTTGAGCCAAATAGTCAGTAACAGAGACATAATTCGAGAAATCTCCATTGTGCACCAGTGCGACATCGATTCCTTGTCCAAACGGATGTGCTCCACCGGGGTGAGTTACTCTCCCACGGGTTGGGTATCGGTGATGACCAATCCAGATATGAGCAGTGACGTCGTCCAGCAAGTAGTACTTGATGACATCTTCAGCATATCCTACTATCTTGAGAATGATCATGTCTCTACCATGACTCAGTACGAATGCATCTGCTCTTCCATCTTCTGCATAGAATTCAACATTCAATCGATGTGTATTCCTGTACACATACTCTTGATGCATTGCATCTTCATCGACGAAATGATTGATGTCAAGACCACTTTCTTGCGCCATCTTCTCCAATCCTTCAGCGTTGGGGCGAACAAAATAACAGACCACATCAGGAGGTCTGACTTCCAATGAGGGCAATTCTTCTTGCCAGTTTTCCATGCATGGGATTTCATGAATATGGTCTACCTCGAATGCAGAATGGATGTATTTCTCTTCCACAGCATCTCTATGTCCATCGTTGACATATGCGATAGCGACAAGGAATGATGACTCGAGAGTATTCTGGTCAGTACTGAACTGAGCAGGGTCTAGCCCAACCATAGCGACTCCTCCGCCCTTTCCATTACCTCTATTTCGCATCTGTTCAAGACTGTTGAATAGATGCTTTCCAGCAACAGGAATCTCACAGGCCAAGCCAACCACGCCACATCCGCCTTCAGCAGCATCACCATCCTGCAACACTACCTTTGGCAGACTCCTGGTCAACTTCATCCTTGCATCCAGAATCGCCTTCGGATTGCGTGGCATCAGGCCTCACCTCCAGTGGTATAGCGTAGCAGATCAGTTCGGCCGCGCAGTTCACCTCTGGCCGAGAGTCCAAGTTTCCGCATGATATCTCTCAACCTCCACTGAACTGCAGCATAGTAGTTGTAGAGCCTTTCTTCGCCCCAGTCTTGTTGTACCCATTCCTTGAGTTCGATATCTGTGGTTGTCAGTCCCCAAGGGCAACCTCTGCCGGATGGGCCGCCTTCACAATTGGAACAGCGAGTGCACCCCATCGCCACTAGGTCGCTGGTTCCGAACACCACTCCATCTGCTCCTAATGCAATCGCTTTCGCAACATCGTCTGCGGTACGAATACCACCACTTGCAATCAGAGTCACCTTGTCTCTGACTCCTTCTTTGATGAGGAATTTGTGGACTTTTGGAATTGCAAGTTCAATCGGCATGGCAATATTCTTCTTTGCTATTTCCGGAGCAGCACCTGTTCCGCCATATGAGCCGTCCAAGTGAATGATATGAGCGCCTGCATAGAATGAACCAACAGCCACCATGTCCACGTCATGTGGAGTGCTCACCTTCACCGAGATCAGTGCATCAGGGTTGATGGTCTGAATCCAGTCGATATGTTTCATGTGGTCCTCTACCGAATAGGTTGAGTGGAACGGGAACGGAGAGAACAGGCTGACGAAGGGAACGCTACCACGGATCTTGGCAACTTCTTCACCGGCCTTTGCAGCCAAGAGATGTCCACCCAATCCTGGCTTTGCACCCTGTGCATACTTGAATTCAACAATTGGAGTTGCTTTGATTGACTTCTCTTCAACTCCAAAGTATCCAGTAGCAACCTGAGTGATGACATTCTCTTTCATTTCGTATAACTCACTTGGATACCCACCTTCGCCAGTTGACATGAATGAGTTCCAGCGTTTTGCATTCCTTGCTCGTGCCATCATGACATTTACAGAAACTGAACCATATGACATTCCTCCACCGTAAATGGGTAGGTCCGGAGTCAATTGTTGGCGTCCATCATCGCGCTGATTCAAGTCCAGACGTGTATCGAGATGTTCTCCATGTTCCAGCCAATCTTGTTCTGCTATGAACTTGAAGTCAAGACGGTCAAAACCTCCGTTTGATTTTCCAGTCATATAATTGAAATTCTCTGGAACTTCACCAGTTTCTGCCATGAACCAAGTTGCAAGAATCAAATCATCTGTCCATCTTGCATCGCCAAGGGCTTCTGGTTTTGGTGCCTCTCCAAAAGCTCTAGCATTCAGACCATCATGCATCAGATGCAAGGTCTTACTCATCAGAGTAGGAGTTGGTGCCTTTGGCTCACCGGGTGAAAATACCATCAGAAACCACCTCCCGGAAATCCTTCAATCTCTCCAAATGCTTCAGCCTCAAGATCAGCACAACGCATTGCACGACCGAATTCTCCTCTAAGCCGCCTGACTTCTCGAACACCCATGGCTCCTAGAATCTCCAGCATCTGATCTCGCCAAGAACAAGACAGATTGACGAGTCTCTGTATTCCCCAGTCCTTGTCAAAGCCATCAGGAACCTGTACTGTCGCAGAATCTCGTTGTTTGGTATCGCCACTGAGTCGAGCCTGCATCGCGACCAAAATCGCATGGTCGAGGCCTACTGCATCCAAGCCACTGATTATCGCCTTGGGAAGATGGTCGGCACCTGCAATGCCGCCGCTACCGATGAGAGTGACTTCGTCTCTGACTCCGGCTTTCACTAGACCAAGATGCGCTTCGGCCAGTGTATCCATGAGGAATTCATCTTTGCCATCAAGCCCATGATGATCTGCATATAGGTGCAAGATGGTGGCTCCGCCAAGTCTTGCTTCTTCCATTGTAGCACGCCAATCTCCATACATATCGATTGCAACTGAAACCAGTAGTCCTTTGTCTTCCAGTGCTGCATGAGCCTGTTCATCCCATTGCTTCAATTCAACCAGTCTTGTACCCTCGGGGATTTCACACCCCGCACAGTTCACTATAGGAGCGACATTTGCACCGCCGAGCCCCAAGCGATTGACAATATCCACTGGCAACAGAGCAAGTGTATCCACAGTTGCAGCAGCAGTAGCCATGACTTCCATCACGCGGTCGTCATCAAGTGTCGATGGTGGTGCTGAGTAAAGAAATGGAACTTGGATCGTCATCATTTTTGGATCATTACTGATATTCCCATGTGCATCGAATTAAAGGTGCATTGGTTTGTTTCCAATATCAACCTGAGTTCCAATCAACTCACGGCCATGGATTCCATCCCTACTGGGTCTGACGATCTCAGACATATCGGTGAACATTCCATCGAATCCAGGTCCGCCAAAACGTCCGCGATATCCCTGTCCGCGAACAGGAACACCGCCCTTTCGAGCTTCTTCATCAATTGTTGAAATATGTCTCCAAGTCAGATATTTATCACCGAGTGCACGCAATTCTCCATTAGGCGTAATGGTCACGAATTCGGGGTGTTGAACCTCACAACGCAAACAACCTACGCATAGGTCAGGGCGTGGAGAAAAACCACCTACTGGGCCACTGAAAACACCGTATGTACAGGGTCTTGAAAAAATAGTTTCCCAGTGTCCGAAGTACTTGAAGAACTCCTTGAAGATGAGTTTAGCCAATCCGAATTTCCCTACCTTGACATTGAATCGTCGAGGAATCTTCCAGCGGTCAGCGGTCTCCATGGTTTCAATATGATAGCGGTGATAAGTGTCCGCTCGCGCTCTTGCTTGTTCTAGAGTCAATACCTCTCCATTGCTTTCGCTCATCTTGATCACCATTTCCTGTTCAACTTCACGCTCTGTTGTTAATACCACAACACCACACACCCTTGACGGCCCCACCCGTCATTCACCGCCCCGGCGCGTACCGCTTTTGATGGTTGGCATAGTTAATTAGCACCAGTTCGGAATATCTAACAAATTACAGCACAGATGAGCAATATTTATGTAAAATACTATACGATTGTATGAATTATCAAGAAAATACTATGACAAACGCTTCAGAGTGTGCGATTTTATCAGCATCTTTCGTTACAATCGTATGCTTTCTCAGAATCTTGTAGAATTACTAACTCCTGAGAATCTCTTTGCAGTCATCCATTCAGGAATCAAATGTGCAAAGCCTTCAGAATCGTGAAAGTGGTTCAAAGTAATTGAACGATTGAACAATTCAACTCAGAGTGTAGGTTGTTCTGTATCAGTTCAACTGGACAGGGGCAGGGCCCATCTGGTAGGTTGTCATTCCCATCTCTTGGTAGAGTTTGGGCATCTCACCGGTCTTGGAGTATAGGTATAGTGCAGAGACCGCAACCTGTTCAGCGGCGCTGCTCCACATTATCAGAATGGCCATGGCCAATCCACCAACGACCAGACCAACCCACCATAGTTGACCCAATGCGACGCCCATAACCACTGTGACTATGATGATTAGGAAAGCGAACAATCCGGTGATCAGTCCGATTCCCAGCCCCGAGGTGACGTTCTCTCCCCAGGTCTTGAAGAACATGCTCTTGCTCGCAGTCATACTATCCTTGACGCCCTTGCCTTCAATGACAAGGTGGGGAATGATGAAGAATGTCATCATCCACCAAATCGCAGCACCGATGATGTTCAGTATCATAGCCACTGCTTGAGCACCTCCATGCTTCGAATCTTTAGCTGCTGCATTCAGCATCTTGAGTAACAGTCCAATAGTTCCGGCAATGATGCCCCATATCACGATGAGATGGAATCTCTTCATAGCTGCAGAAACACCGTCCATGAATTTCGGGTCGCCACCGGTAAGGCGGATGTGAGCATTGGCCACTATGGCACTGTTCCAGAAGGTGACAATGATGCTGATTCCCATGTATCCAAGGAATACGAATGCCATGTAGGCAGGGCTCATCTTTCCGTCTTCGGTCTTGGTCCATGATTGATTCAGTAACTCTGGAACAGCCATTGTAACCATGGCTCCAAGACTCAATAATCCGCTGATGAATACATAGACCATCAACTCAGGGTCTTTCTTGACCACTGACATACTCAGTTTACTCATTTTCCAGCCGCGTCCAATCGTATCGAAGAAACCCATGAGTGATGCTGGAAGGGTGGAGGTTTTCAGTCATTTGCCGAAAACTGCTGAAACCAAGCAGGGATTCAGGTATGGCCATGACCGTATATGAACTGACTTGTCTAGTATAATAGA
>CAXRJY010000117.1:0-4733 GCA_964230915.1 Candidatus Poseidoniaceae archaeon
CAGAGAAGGGTACTGAAATCGCCGAATTTCAAGAAGAATGGGCGGAATGAACTCAAAGTTTGACTGGCCTGGTAGCACCACAGGCCTGACACTTGAGCAAAGTGGTTCGATCCTCTTTGATGAATAGCGTATCTGGTGCTGAACATTGTCCACACTTGATGAAGGTATTGACATAGTTGACGATTCTCTTCTTCAAGCGCTTTGGAGGTATGCGGCCTTTGAAGCGTGCTCTAGGTCCTTCCCTACTTCCGCTGGTTCCCAATTCATTGAGGATGTACTGAAAGACATGATTCTCGTCACGATCCATATGACTTACAACCTCAGCAAAGTTTCGGAAAATGGTGTTTGCACCCTCGATCATTATCTGAGGTTCTGGAAGAGTCCAACGCGCTCTCTCACTGATTTCAGTGGGGATGTTTCCGCGTGCTCTATCGAGCAGTTCCTCGTATTCGAACTCTGTCATCGTGGCCGCCCACCAAGCCTCTCGTTTAGGTCTTTGCCCAAACAAGAACGGGGGTATTGAGCCAACATGACCGATGTGTTCATGGACATCGGCTGTTGCATGATACTCCGAGAAGTATGTCACTGAGTGTTGATGAATTGAAGAAGACGGTCGCTAGCCTCAAGCGAGATGGCCTGAACTCACAGCAAATCGCTGATGAATTATCGTTGTCCCAGGACACTGTCGCTTGGCTTTCCAGCAGCATCGAAGGACAGGAGCAGCCACAGGATATTCGTATTGGTTGGCGAACCATTGGTGTTCGCCCTGTTCGAACCGAAGCAATGGCTTCCATCTTCGCAGATGTATTGTATGAAGAATTAGGAGAGGAGGGAGCTGATACCATCGTAGGCATAAGCCTGAATGGTATACTATTCGCCCATGAAATCGCTAAGTTCCTAGATGTCGAAGTGTCCATACATCGCAATGTCGATGGTGGACCTGGACAAGGTTCGCTGTCCAATAAATACGGGCAGGTCAATGGCAAGAAGGTGGCTATTGTGGATGATGTGTTGTCAAGCGGAACCACGATGCGGCGAACTATAGCGGCGATGCGTGAAATGGGCGCTGAGGTGGTTCTTTGCATGGTACTTGTCAACAAGACCACACTCAATGAAATCGATGAGGTTCCATTGCGAGGAATGATACGCACTGTTGCTGTTTGAACATCAGGGTTGAGGCAAATGCACTGGGCCGACTTCGTTGCACAGAGGTTGGCTGAACACGGTAATGACCATGTCATTTCAACGGGAATCACGCCATCAGGGCATATCCACGTTGGAAACATGAGAGAAGCATTAACTGGAGACATGTTGCGAAGAGCCTGTGCAAATATCGGACTGAATGCAGAACTGATATACATCGCAGATAATGCAGATCCGCTGAGAAAGGTCTACTCTTTCCTTGATGAATCATACTCACAATACATTGGCCACCCTCTGGCCAATATCCCAGCACCAGATGAAAAAGGACGACCTGAAGGCAGCATCTCTTATGCACAACACCATCTTGAACCATTTTTGGCGGCGCTTGATGAAACTGGCGTCAAGGTAAGAGTAGTAGATAACCACAAATCCTACCAAGAGGGAAAATATTCTGAATATGTAAAGAAGGTATGTGACTCCAAGGACACCGTGAAAGAAATCATTGAAAGAGTGAGTGGAAGAGAGTTTGCTGATGATTGGTTTCCATTCAACCCAATAGATTCGCAAGGGAGTATGGATGGAATTACGGTCACTTCGTATGAGTGGCCATTTGTGAATTGGGTCGATAGCCACGGCGTTGAAGGTACTTCAGACCTTAGAATTGGAGAAGGAAAGTTACCTTGGAGAATTGAATGGCCAGCGAAGTGGGGTTGGAATGGAGTTACTTGCGAACCATTCGGGAAGGATCATGCAGCAGCGGGGGGGTCATTTGACACCGGCAAAGAGATCTGCAAGATATTTGGTATCGAAGCACCGATGAGTCTGCCATATGAGTGGATTTCATTGAAGGGCAAGGGTGCAATGTCAAGTTCTACAGGAGTAGTTCTTACCGCACGTGAACTACTGGATATCGTGCCTCCTTCTGTCATGCGTTTCCTGATTGCAAAACATAAGCCTAAAAAGGCTATAGAGTTTGATACTGGTGAGGGTTTAATCGACCTAGCTGATGAGTTTGAAAGAGGGCATAAAAGTCTCGAAGGCACTAATACTGAAGAGATGAATAAACGCCAAAGAGTTGCATTTGATACACAACTTGGTGCTTTCAGATTAAGCAAGGTTGATGAAGAATCTGAGACCCTGTTTTCAAGTGGTGGAGTCTCATTCAGGCACCTTTCGATGCTGGCACAGATCAAGACTGATGATGCAGCGGTCTGGGAATCTCTTTCCAGAACCCATGACATAGATCCTGAGTCACCCCCCCCCGTCCTAATCGACCGATTGAAGCGAATGCGGAACTGGATATCCGGCGTACAATTCCCCGATTCAGCAAGGATCTCTCTTCGAAGCGCGGTGGAATCAGGTTGGGCAGAGGAATTGGGCACCGAGGCTGATGCATTCCTCACTACACTGTTCGATGATTCAAAAGGTGTTGAGTTCAATGAAACCGGAATCAATAACTGGATCAGAGAAGCAATAACTGCCTCTGGAATCGATAACAAGGTTGCCTACACAATACTGTACAGGCTGTTTCTAGAGTCGGATAGGGGACCCCGTTTGGCATCTCTTCTTGCAGCGATGGACAGGGTTGAGGTTTTCTCTATTCTTGAGAAAGCAATAGAAATGCTGGAATAAAGCAAGTTGTCTGTTTTTCGCCATTTTGGGCTGAAGGTAACCATCAGACTTGAATAACGTGAGAAGTGCTCAATGCCCACATGGCCGGTGTACACTGCCCAACCTGCGAGGCCTTGGTCGATGCGGTCGCCAAGTTCTGTTTGGCTTGTGGGCATGATTTTGAGAACCAAGGTCCCATCACCTCGACAGGGCATGATCTACAACAATTGAAGGATGTAATCAGGCAACGTGATGACCTATCCATGGCAGAGAAATTCGATATGATAGCTAAAGTTGAGGAGGGCGCTAATCCAATTTCATTGGGCATTGCTGCCCCCGCAGGTGGTGATGAAGTTGACATCGGTGGTGCATTCTCTGGAGGCACGGATGGCTCATCGGGCGGAAAGAAGAGCGAATGGGCATTTGGAGATTCAAAAGCAACCAATGCTGCTGTAAGAGCGGTCATGAAAGCTACAGACGCTTGGGAACTCATTCAATCAGGAGACCTGGACCTTGGTGATTCAATGTTCAAAGACGCCATGAGCATGGGAATGGATGCCAGTACACATATTCACGATGTTGCCAGTGGTGAACACGAAGGAATTGATCCCGATGCCATGCGAGCAATACCTGTATTGAAACCACCAAAGCGAAGTTTCTGTCCAAAATGTGGTTCAGATATCCACAACAACACGATGCTGCAATGGAGAAAATGGAGAGACCACTCTTCAGAAGTGGTTTCGATGCAACTGGAAGCGTCGATGGAGACTGCATTGATTCAAGTTGCTGCGAGTTTTGTTGGAGACCTGAAGAAAATCACCGAAGAAAGAGATGAACTCAAGGCGCGTCTTGACGATGTCGATGAAGAGAAGGTCAAGGAAGAGATGAAGAAGACTCTAAGCGAAGAGATTCGAGAAGAACTGATCGAGGAACTTCGAGATGAGTTGGAGGATGAAATCAGAGGAGACATCGAGAAGGATGTCAAGAACAAGATGGTTTCCAGAGGAGGCGCCTCCCGTAGCGCTTCGAGAGGCTCTTCAACTAGAAGCAGTGGAGGTGCTGCACCCAGCAAGAAGAAAGGTGCAGTGTTCGGTTCCAAGAAGGTGGTCAAGAAATTCGAGGGCACTGATATGAGTGACAAACCTGGATGGTTCTTGAGAGAAGCCTTGGATACAGTCTATGACCCACATGGGACCGGTAAGAACATCAAACGCAAAACAATCCTGGCTCGTTCTTCTGAAGGTAACGTGAGAGTTGAAGATGTTGTCAAGATATACGCAGCAGAAGGAGAAGAGGGATTGTCTGAATTGGCATGGACATCGCCATTTACCAAGTAGATCATCGAGGCATACGACGCCTGCTGAGGCGGTGTCGATGACAGAGAAGAAAAACAATGATGGTTTTCTACTAGTGATTCTCGGCAGTGCTGCCGCTGCTGGAATACTGTATCTTGTGCAAGAACAATGGGTTGACCCTTGGCTTTCTTCAAGATGGGGTTCTGCTTTGTTCAGGGCTTTTCGAATGTCAATTGTCTATGTGATTCCTGCAATCTGGTGGTTGCGTAGGAATAACAAGAAACAGATTTTTGCTGAAATGGGTCTGATTCTACCTCGAGAAAGAGCACCATTCATTCTCGGCACAGGAATCCTGCTATACTGTTTCGCTTTGCTGGCCTTTCTGCTATGGCCTCCGCTATCATGTGGATTCATTTTCTGGAGTGGGGATGCTGCCTGCCGAGCTCCACAACTGACAGATTGGCTGGTTGTACTTCCTTTGATTTGTATAATGGCCATGATAACCGACCTGTGGACCAGAGGATTCGTGTTGCTACAAGCAGCAGAACGCTGGGGGGAGCCAAAGGCAATCGCATTGCAAAATGCCCTCTGGTTGCTTCTTCACCTCTATGAATTAGAATTGCTTGCACCATCCATGGGTTGGGCTGGAGCATTGTTGTTGGCAGTTTTCCTAGGTATTGTAGG
>CAXRJY010000118.1:0-6057 GCA_964230915.1 Candidatus Poseidoniaceae archaeon
AAAAGAACAGAAATCCAGTGACCCGGTCTCCGTTGAAAGACGCCTTCGCGAAAAGGAGATGAAGGCTTATAGAGAATGGAAGATGGAAGGTCGCATCACTCCAGACAATGTGCATTCGGAGGAAGACTGATGGGCAGAAAAGGCAGTAGTAGCCTGAAAATGGCACTGGACAAAGCCCTTGAAAGTCTCGGAGAAGGACGATTCGAAAATCTGATGGGGGAACTGAAGAAACCCCCTCCTCGACAGAGACGTTCCTCTTTGCTTGAATCTGCAAGACCTGCAGAACGCAATGCTTCTGATGCTGTTGCAAATCGTGTTCTAGGGCAGAAGAGAGATGTTGAATGGCGTGAAATCGATCTGACTCCCGACCTGAAGGCTTCCGGTGAGGAAAGACTCAATGACATAGTCAGCGAACGATTTGAAGCCATGCGAAAGAAAAGTGATTGGCTTGAAACCCCAAGTGGAGAAAATCCCGATGAAGGTATGTCAGGAGAGGCCATGCTCGGCTTTGACGATGATGGCACACCGGTATGGCGCAAGGTGTTGGATGAACAAAGAACTCGCTTGATGGCTCTTGAGCCTGAGATAATGAGAACCAATACCATTGGTAGAACTATGCCCACTTCTGTTGAAACTGGTCCGGATTGGCCCGCAGAACTTCCCGATAGCAGTCCATATTCATTCAATAATTTCCACGTATGTCCTGAGAATCTACGTGCTGCTAGAGCAATTGATACTGTTCTTGATGAGCCAGGTACTCGTTGGAACCCGCTATTGATTGAAGGCCCTGATGGAGTTGGGAAGAGCCACCTGCTATGGGCATGTGGTCTACAAATGGCCCGGCAAGACCCTCGGAAAACTGTCAGATTGCTCTCCAATGCTCAACTCAGTAGTGACAAACCAATAGGGTGGGAGAAAACGATAGTCTCGACTTCGATGATACTGGTTGATGACCTTCAAGAGATACTTGATGACCCTGAAGCGATGCAATCTCTAGGTGAAGTTGTGGACTATGCCATCAATGCAGGCACACAGATTGTCATCAGTAGTAATGATCTAGACCTTTCAAGAATAACTTCAAACAGATTGACTCAGGTTCTCGATGGTGCCAGAGTAGCGACTCTGAGAATTCCAGGTCTAGCATCTAGAATGACATTCCTCAGAGAGAGGGCAGCGGTTCGTAGACTTCTGTTAGATGATTCTAGACTCGCAGCGATTGAACAAGAAAGCCAACGGGGTTGGAGAAGTCTTGCTCAGTCGCTTGAAGTGGTTGCAGAAGCCATGGAGAGAGGAGCAAGTCTTGACGAATTGATGGACATTCCTAAGATTCTTCGAGGTGATTCGTTTGAAGTTACCGAAGAAAATGAAATTGAAAGAGTCGATGCCGCTACTGTTGCTAAGAAGTTGGTAAAGGATGCTATTGACCATGTAACGCACCAACCTCTGGATGCTGACATCGAATTAGTATCCCCTCCAGTGGACCTACCTCCTGATGATTATGTAGTTCCCGAACTGATTCCCGAGGATGGGAAAACTGCAGTAGATAATCTGGTGGAGAGACACCTTGGCGACGAAATGGAAAGAATGGCCCAACCCGTTGGCCAAGCAATATCTGTTCACGAACGTGAGAAGCATCTAGCCCATGATAGACAAAAGCCAAGCAGTGATGATCTGATAAGGGTGAAAAGAGAGTTGTCAAAAGTTGATGATATCATCGAAGGGGCCTTTGATAGAGCGACAGAGAATGTAGTCAATGAAACCGAGGTTCTTAGCATCCTGTTGGATGAATTACAATCACTCTCAGAGAAGATGGTCAATGCGAAGGCAAGAGATCTAATCAGATTGGTAGATCGGCTATATGAGATCGAGATGAAACTGCATAGTGTTGATCCAATCAGGTGGCCAGTACCAGAGATGCCCGAAAGTAGACGCTCAGTCAGAAGAAAGGAACCTGAACCTGAACCTGAAGTAGTCTGGGAAAGCCCACAATCTGGAAATATATCAGTTGCGAGACTTCGAGCCTTGACTGTACTTTCTCCTATGGAGGAAGAATGAGTGAGCAATGCAAGCAGTCTTGATGAATGGTGGAAAGATGGTATTTCTTTCTCCTGCATTCCAGACTGTGGAAGATGCTGCAACGAGCCAAATGGTATCGTACATCTATCGATGGATGATGCAGAATGTTTAGCAGAATTCTTTGAACTTCCTGTTCAGCAGTGGTTGGAACGTGATTGTCGTAGAAGAGGAGATGGAAAATGGGTCCTCAACAGTAGACCTGAAGACGGCATCTGTATCTATTTGGATGAGGACATGAGATGTAGTGTCTATTCATCCAAACCAACTCAATGTTCTGCATTTCCTTGGTGGAACGAGAACTTGAGAAGTGAGAGGTCATGGAGAAAGGTCGTGAGAAACTGCCCTGGTCTCTCTGTCGAAGGCGCACCTATCGTGAGTGGAGAAGAAATTCAGAAATGGATTGAAGCGGATAGAAAGGCTTCACTTGGTTTCAGGAAATATCAGAAATCAAATGGATTGTGAAAACCAGTCTCATTCTGCTGTTGCAATGGTTGCTGTACTTGCTGCGCAGTATCCACTGAAACAACAGATGTACTTTGAAGAGTTTGATGAGCAAGACCTGCAGAATAATCATCCGGCTCATCCCAAATTGATGAGTCAAGCATTGCTGCCATTCTAGGACTTTGAGATATATTTTCAGAACCCCCATTGAGGATTTTTACCAAAAACAATGTCAATACCAGAAAGAATGCAACGAATGCAATATCAAGCCCCTTGAAATAAGGCACAGTCTGCTCTGCAGAACTCTTCACTGCAGCCACGCAATCGGTTTGAGTGAATTCGACAAAATCCACGTATCCTGACTCAGTGATTTCATTGGGACACATCGGGTCTGTTATGGCCGGAGGAAGACCTGCGATAGAGTTGATCAAGAATATCAGCATCAATAATACCGACAGAATAAGCAACGGGGAAACGATAAGAACTCGGCGCAGACCCATCTCTAACGTTCGACTGTAGCCGTCCTCATCAATAATTCTTGCAGGTCGCTGTATGTTACTATTGCCCAAAATATGGTTCTGCAGAGATATACACTTGGTGTGGAACAGCACACCTAATCTTCGATGTTTGCAACAGTATCACTCCATCAATCGCCGGACTTATACCGAAAGCACAGGTCGCCTCCAGCGAAGGTGACATCATGAGTGATGAAGATACGGGTGAAGACGTACTTCTGAACTTGACACGTTCACATCTAGATATTGGTATGCGAGGCATTCCAGTAGGCACATGTCGAACCAGTTCAGTCAGTTCAGATGGCGGAGTTCATTACGTCGGATATCCGATTGGTGATGTCGCAGAAATGGATCCTGAAGACATTGTATTCCTGCTCTTCAACAAGAGGTTACCAGAACCTCAGGAAGCAGAGGCGTTCAGAACCGAACTATTCTCCCGTGCTGAAATTCCAGATGGAGCCCTTGAGGTTCTTGAGAATCTACCCCGAGAGGGGCACCCCATGGATTGGTTATCTATTGGAATCCATACGATTGGAATGTTAGGGAAAACCAATGATTGGAAAGAAGACGCCCTCAACCTGATTGCCAGAATGCCCTGGTTGATGGCAGCGATATTCAGAATAAGAGGGGGTCGAAGTGGGCCTGTTCCTGTTGTAGACCCACATATTGGGATGGCAGAAGCATTTGTTGCCATGTTGGAACCTCCAAGCGAGCAGGTTGAAGACATGATCAAAGTATTGCGAACATTTCTGGTTCTACACATGGATCACGGCGGTGGCAATCTCTCTACATTCACGGGCAAGGCTGTAGCTAGTGGACACGCCGACCTATATGCTTCAATGGCGGCGGCAATGAATGCCTTGTCAGGACCTCTACATGGAAGGGCGAACCAATCATGTCTAGAATTCGTCATGCGTATTGGCACTGATGACCCAGAAGAAGTTGAGCAGTTTGTACGCAACGAACTGGCTGCAAAGAAACCGATTTACGGTTTTGGGCACGCAGTTCTCAGAGTCGAAGACCCACGCGCCACCTTCCAATTCGCTTTAGGGGAACGTATATGTCCTGATGACCCTCATTTCCGCATTATCAGAACTCTCAGAGAAGTTGCTCCAAGGGTCCTCTCTGAAAATCCGCGAATCAGTAATCCAAATGCAAATGTCGACATCGCTTCTGGAACTCTGCTGCATCATGTAGGTTTTAGAAAACCTGACTATTACACCACATTCTTTGGTTGGGCACGAGTCATTGGCATAGGTGCTCAGATATTGGATGAGCGTATTGTTGCTAGAAATGGAAAAGGCGTTCCAATATACAGGCCGAAGTACATAGCGATTGAGCAGGACAGAGAATGATCATCCCTTCAATGGTCTTCCAGAAGTTCCACAACCTCTGTGCCCTAACATTCTAACCGCTTGCCAAGGTAAAGTAGTAGCAGAACAAGAGGAAACAATATCCTCTACAGAACTATTCCAATGCCACTTCTTTCTCCATACCTCAATCACTTTCTTTCTTTGAGATGCTGAGGATTCATGCCATGGAACTCCCTCTTCGAGCATCGTAGCAGGCCTGACTATCCTTGGTTCGCCATTGGGCAATGTTGTGACAGAAGGGTCAGCATTATCGGTCAATGGACACATTCCGGCTTCTAGAAGTAGAGATTCATGCTTATCCTCAACTTGCCAGACCACCACGGGAAAACCTTGTCGAAAGTTGTTGAAACGCTCCAACCCCTTCCCTTTCAAGGACACTGAACGACCAAGTGGGAGGTGCTTTGTCCAGCCATCAAGATACTCCATGGCAATAGGAAGCAATGGTGCTCCGTCTCTGCGCTGCCTGACTACCAATCGCTTCAGTGGATTGGCAATGAATTTTGGGAAAGTCATTGCTCTTTGAATCCTTCTTGAACCATAGGGAGGAACGACTGGACGTAACGAAACTGCATTCCAATGCCCCCCAAGACTACGATTCACCTTTCCGACTGAATCATGAAATGAATAGAAAATCGCATTATTCTTCTCGACTCCTGATTCTTCCAATTTTTCCATTGTCATTTCCATCATTTTTCTGAGATGCTCTGTCCTCTTGCTTGGAGACAGCCATCCACCACCAGCTTTAGATGCAGGATGTGGTATCTTCAATTCTAGACAAACGAAACGCGACTCCTGCAACCAACAGTCCATGTATCTCCGGTTGGAAAGAAGGTCATCAAAGGAATCAAATCCAAATTCACAGATCTGATCCAATGTACAATCCTCAACATATTTTGGTAATCCTTCCTTCTTCGCTGAAGGTACTGCAAGTTTACGATCATGATGCAGAACCAATTCCCCATCACTTGTCATCCTGAGATCAAACTCAACTCCATCAAACCTCTCAATTCCCTCTTGCAATGAGGCAACTGAATTCTCCATTGGTTGATTCCAACTCATCGACCCACTCGTTATTCCCTTGCGTCATTACTTTTGAACTTCTAGCCGGACAATTTACGCAACCATGATGAGATAGGACCATTCTTGGAGTCATGAGATACCATGTCTGACATTGTTAATGGCACCAGCGTCAAGGACAGAATGAGAGGCTTACCGGACGAACAGAAAAAGAAAATCAAGGGTTGGTGCATGTACGACTGGGCAAATTCTGCTTTCTCAACCAGTATCACTGTTGCAATTCTCCCAATATATGCGATTGCTCTTGCCAACACCTTCCTGAAGAATAATCCAGATTCATTCTTCTCCAACTTCAGCGCCTCTGGCATGTGGGCCTTTGTTGTCGGTTTCTCCACCTTGTTGGTAGCATTGTCATCTCCAATTCTGGGCGTGATTGCTGACCGCATGGAAATAAAGATGAAACTTCTGAAGATCTACACTTTTGCCGGTGCTGGCGCAACAGTTCTGATGTTCTTCTCGTTCTTCTTCGAAGATTATGACTGGCTCTTCCTGCTGCTTTGTTTCTTCATCGCTAATACCGGTTTTGCAGGTGCGAATGTGTTCTACAATGCCCTGCTTCCATACATGGGAGATGA
>CAXRJY010000119.1:0-3158 GCA_964230915.1 Candidatus Poseidoniaceae archaeon
TTGAGCCCTGTCAATTCTAATTACTTATTCTGCTAGATCACTCATCAACAGAAAAGGGAGATTTCTTTTTTTTGCTTGTTCGACAATATATTTGAATTCTTTAACACTCCATTTACTGGAATTTGAAAGTTCATGTGAATAGAACAGAACAGTCAGGTCACCATCTCTTGCATCATTAAGTGCATCAATTGCAACATCTTTCTCCACATATTCTATTGCAGAACCAACAAACATTTTTTGGTCTTCACAGTAGACTTTCCATGAATTGGTTGAAGTTGCTGAGCTGCGAGTGGCTCGAATCGTCTTGAAATATGGCTCCAGCAGTTCATCGATTTCTGAGTTCCTTTCTCCGAATGGATAAGCAAAAGTCTCAACAACAAACCCGAGATTCTGCAATTCTTCTACAGAAGAAATAACTTCATCAGAGAGATATGAATCAGCACTTCCTCCAGATTCAATGTATTCAATGAAATTTGTATGATTCATGGTATGAGATCCGATTTCATGTCCATCCGAAGCAAGAACCTGTAACATCTCAAGCCACCCTTCCCTCTCCGTGAGAAGATAGGGTTTGTCGATGTAGAATGTCACATTGATTTCGTATTCAAGGAACAATTCTCTCGATTCATACCAACTTTCCAAGTTTTTGATATCATCAAATGTGAGAATTACTCCAGAAACTGCATCTCTATCACAATTTTTTGAGGACCACCTGAATTCATCACCACCTTGCAGACATCCAGATGTCAATAGAAAAGAAATCAGGATGATTTGTATGATTTTCATCATCTAAACACCTAGAGTGATTGGGCACCAGACTTGATGGCTTCAACCACACTTGGGTCTGCTAAAGTTGAGATGTCACCAAGAGCATCCGGTTCACCTTCTGCAACTTTGCGAAGTATACGTCGCATTACCTTGCCACTTCGTGTCTTTGGCAGCCCCGGAACATGTTGGAAGAGGTCAATCTTGGCATGGGCGCCGATTTGTTTCCTGCATAACAGGTTCAACTCTCCTGCGAATTCCATGCTCCATGCCTCTCCAGGTTGGAGAACTATGTATGAGTAGACTCCAGAACCTTTGATTGGATGCGGAAAGCCGACCACTCCGGCTTCAGCTACAGAATCATGACTGACCAGTACTGATTCGAACTCAGCAGTTCCCATTCTATGTCCGGAGACATTGATCACATCATCTACTCGGCCCGTAATCCAATGGTATCCTCTGCCATCACGTTTGCAACCATCTCCAGTGAAGTAGAGACCGGGAAAATGTTCAAAATATGTTGAAACAAAACGAGGGTGGTCTCCCCAAACTGTCCTTGCTTGCCCTGGCCAAGGGCGTTCAATACAAAGCAGCCCTTCTCCCTCACCATCGATTCTATTTCCGTCTGCATCATTCAACAATGGCACTATTCCTGGCATTGGTAAAGTGGCTGAGCCACCGATGGTAGGTGTTGCTGGGGCGATAGGTGTGATACAGATACCACCAGTCTCAGTCTGCCACCAAGTGTCAACGATGTTACAGCGACCTTCTCCCACCACATCGTAATACCAATTCCATGCATCTGGATTAATCGGTTCACCAACCGTTCCTAGAACTCGCAACGAAGAGCGGTCGTGAGCATTGACAAAATCATCACCTTGTGCAGCTAAGGCTCTAATTGCGGTTGGAGCAGTATAGAAGATGGTGATTTTGTGCTTTGCAACCATATCCCAATACCGACCAGCATCTGGATAGGTAGGAATGGACTCAAACATCAGAGAAGTAGCACCATTGGCCAGTGGGCCGTAGACAATGTATGAGTGTCCAGTTATCCATCCTACGTCAGCCACACAGGCATAGATGTCATCTTCACGCAGATCGAACACGGTTTCGTGAGTGTAACTGGTGTAGGTGATATATCCCCCACAGGTGTGTACCAATCCTTTGGGTTTACCAGTGGAGCCAGATGTGTAGAGAATGAATAATGGGTCTTCAGCATCACATTCTGTAGCATCACAATCGATGGATTGTTCTGGCACCATCTCGTGCCACCATACATCTCTGGAATCGTCCCACAATACCTCGCCTCCAGTTCTTCTGTAGACCAAAACCTTCTCCACTGGATTTTCGCCTTCGAGTGCTTCATCACAGACATTCTTGAGAGGTATTTTTCTGCTTCCGCGCATACCTTCATCCTGAGTGATGATGACTTTTGAATCACAATCGATAACACGGTCTCTGAGTGATTCTGCTGAGAATCCTCCAAAGACAACAGAATGAATGGCTCCGATTCTAGCACATGCTAACATTGCCATTGCTGCTTCGGGAACCATTCCCATGTAGATGATCACACGGTCGCCTTTGCCGACACCGAGTTCCTTCAGGGCATTAGCAGTCTTGCAGACTTCAGTATGTAATTCGGTGTAGGTTATTTTACGGCATTCATCCGGCTCATCTCCTTCCCACAGAATTGCAATCTTACCACCTCTTGTTGCTAGGTTGCTGTCGAGACATGATTCAGTGACATTCAGTTTTCCATCACTGAACCAACTTAGAGGCCCATCAGGTATCTCAGAAAAGGACCCTTCCAACCCAATGCTTGGTTCCTTCATCCAGGTAATCTTCTGCTTGGTCACGCCCAGCCAGAATTCATCCAGATCTTCCAATGCATGGTCGTACATCCGTTGATACTTGAGCATGTCAGAAATTGGGTTGGGGCTACCTTCACTGACCCTTCCTGGAACTTCACGCAAGGGGTCCATACCCTGCGATGATGATTACTGTTGATGAGGTTATTCCTTGCTGGCGAATTCAATCAGTACAGCACCTTGCTCTACTCTATCCCCTTGGCTACAGAACAGTGTCTCAATATGCCCATCTGTAGGAGCGACGATCTTGTGTTCCATCTTCATCGCCTCCATTAGAATCAATGCTTGCCCAGCCGATACATGCTCACCTCTTGTCACCATGACATCGAGAATTGTACCCGGCATTGGAGCAACCATGCCTCCATCAGCCTCATCTGATGAGTCAAGTCCTGGTTCGATGAGTTGTAGTCTGTGTGTTCTACCAGAATAATGAATCCACCAATCATCTCCAACCTAGCAGAGGTTTGCAATCTTTCCATCAGACAGCGATATTCAGGAGTCTGTTCGTTCTGCCTGAATTGCAGA
>CAXRJY010000120.1:0-11516 GCA_964230915.1 Candidatus Poseidoniaceae archaeon
GCCAACAGCCGATGTGTAGGTCACGACCACCTGCTTCCAGTCCACTCCAACCTCCATCTTGATTCGATTCTGCTTTACCCCTCTGTGCTGCCATGACATCTTTGGGTGTATCACCCATCGCAAGACTAAGTCCTACATCACGAATCATTGGTGCTACCAAATCCCCATAGTAACCTTCCCCAGGGCGCGAACCCGGGATTGATTCAGGGTCTCGTTTCAGAGCGGTCGCAACTGCAACAACTCCTTCTTGCCATGTAGAACGAAATCCCTTGCCTCCAAATTTATCTCCATCAGGAGTTTCCATCCCTTTCATGAAAATGTCCTTCAGATGTTCATCAAGAGCGCGGGTTCGAAGCATCAATCGTTGCCATTCAAGTCTATTTTCCATGCTTACAGACATGTAATGAGCCATTCTTCGCAAGCAAAGTGTCATGTCGATGAGAAATCTTTGAGCACGTCGTTCCAAGTGTGTCTCAAAATCTCGACGCGGTATTACTTCACGATGTGATTCCGAGTTCAATGAAGTTTGATGAATGCGAATTGAAAGTCCACGCCCAACAGCGTCTAACAGGTCATTGCTGAATGAATGCCATTGTCTGCCATCGAATTGGTTGTTGGATGCTTGTGCCTGTAATTGATCCCATGCCATAGCAACTTGAGAGAGGTGGCCATCATGTCGTTCAGCGATGAATCTCAATACCTCGATTCTTGCCTCATCAGCAGGAATGGGATTATCGAATCTGAGTGGCTTTTCTGGCCGCCAATCAGCGCCATTGATGTCCGGAAAACCGACCTCTCCCATGTTCCTCCCCAGAGGGCCGTGGGGAAGTTCACTTTCAAGACTGCCTTATCATTCACTTTCCAAAATTTTCTTGGCTCGTCGAGCCATCTCTTCATTGTAACATGAACGGAGTTCGTTCCTGTTTCTGATGGTCATCAACAATCCCAACAGGCCAGGAATCGCAAGAAGTCCCAGAGAAAGTGACCATTCTCCCGTTGCATCGTGTAATGCACCGATGAATATTGGTCCAATCAGAGTACCTGCTGCCCAAGCGGTCCCAAATGCACCGAAAGCCAATCCTGCACTACCTCTTCCATAGGCTCTAGAGGTTGCCGCATCGATCATTGGCAACATCGGTATCTGCGCTGCAGCGACAGAGAATTGGAATACACTGAGCATCATGACGATAAGCAATATCCCAATCTTGTCATCCATTTGGTTGGAAATTACTCCAGCAGCAATCAATCCTGTCATGACTCCTGTCCATCCTACCAGCATCCATCGAGTCGGTTCGGTTCGGTCGACCAATCTACCCCACCACCAGCCGCCGAACCCTTGAATCATGACAAGAACCAATAGAACAAGGCTGATTTTACCTGGCCCCATATTCATTGGAGGTTCTGAAAGCAACAGGGGAACGCCCGCTTCAAGTGCACCAGTTGCTAAAGCAGAGAACATTATCAGGAGCCCGATTCGTAGTAGAATTGGATGAGATATAAATTCGCGAATTGGGATTTGTTCGATACTGTTTGAAGTTTCACCATGTCCTATTTCCTTTGATGCATAGAGTACCATTGGGAGAGCCAAGAATGTCAATCCTGCAAGGATGAGAAATGCACTGGACGCACTGATTTCAAATGCCCAACCACCGATCACAGGACCTAGAAGTGCACCTACGGTAGCCATTCCAATTAGTGAACCAGCAGTTTCTCCGAAATTATTCGGCCATAATTGACTGGCAGCAGCCAGTCCAGCGGTCAGTATCGCAGCACCTGATACGCCATGCATGAATCTAGCGGCAACCAGAACCCAGAAACCAGAATCGGGGAAAGTTGATTCGAGCAATTCTTCAGTTGCAACAAGATATAGCAAAGAGGAAAAGATCAGCATGATGATGGAAACAGAAATTACTCTCCCAGCACCGAACTTGTCGGTCAAACGGCCGGAAAGAGGGCCAAATAGAAGCAACGGCAGTGCCCATATGGAGACAAGAGCAGTTGCTTCAATACTTGAAAGTGAGAATTGTTCTTTCCATTCAGGAAGGATTGGTACGATGTATGCATAGCCGAGGAAATCGACCACGAAAGCAGCTAGAAGTGCAGAGAAGGCAAGTCCATTTCCTTCATGTTGCGTTTTCATCGAATTTACTCCTGCCATTGACCCTTGTCTCAAGGGCGACTATTCAATCGTTACCCGAGAAAATCCATTCTTGCAGTTATTCTTCTTCTGATTCTTCTGGGGCGGGAGGAAGATGAATCATTACATCTGCCAACATTTGGGCACCATCTTCCAATCGGGTCATCAGAGTGATGTCTGCCAGGTTTTCTGGTCGAGCGATATCGAACAACAGGTCGAGGACGTAACGTACTGATAGATGTGTGAAACGCACTACTTCAGGGTCAACGTTCATCGTTTCTTCTTCGGGTAGAATAGTGACCAATTCAGGGAGTTCACCAAGGATCTCATCCATGGTTTCTACAACTTCATCAGCAATATCATCTGCTTGGGCTTGTAGCATTTCATCCAGTGTCATGCCAATCTTTTTTCCTGAACTCTTCCTTTTCACTTGGTCCTTACCTAATTTCCCTGTTCGCTTCAGGCTCTCATACGAAACTTCAGGGTCATCCTCTTCATCACCACCTGCATCCGCATCAGGGTTTGAGGAGACTCCATCCTCTACCAGTTTGCCAAGTGCAGCCTTCAACAATTCAGTGAGAACCGCCGGTTCCATCTCCAGTTCTTCTGCTAATTCTTTCTCTTCCAATTTGGCTACGATGTCAGCAACAAAATCGTCATTGATAACATCTGCACCAAGCATGTTTGAAAGCATAGGTAAGGCCCAATTCGGGTCTCCCATTGAAACTCCAACGTCAAAGGTCCCTTCTCTGCTTCCAACCATTCCCACATCGGCAGGAGGTGGAACGAATTCCTTGCGCGAATGCTTGTGTAGTTGTTCAATCAGGACCTTCATGTTGAGTGGTTTGGCTAGAACTTCAGAGATTCCTGCCTTTGCTGCTGCCGTCATGTAATCCTGAGAGGTGATTCGAGAAAGGACGACGATTCTGCATTTGAAAGCAAATTCGGGATCAGACATCAGTCTCTGTGCGGTATCTATAGGGTCTCCAACCTGCCAATCTCCATCCATGACCACTACTTCTGGCATGGTGACAAGTGCAGTTGCTTCGGTTTGACGTAGGGTCGAGCCTCGAGTCACATCGAACTGTTCGCGCTCCAAAGTATTGGCCAGCAGGTTACGTCGCCCTTCGTTTTCGTCGGCGATGATGACCTTTGGCATTCAGGTACCTCAGAGGTCTTGAGAAACGGCGACCACATCAAGATGTCCCAATCCAATGGTCAGTAACGCGGGATGCTGGAGTCTACCTGCAGTGACCACAGGTCGATTCCTCCTTCCATGTTGAATAGTTTCGCAGCATCCCATCCTTCTCTCTCTAGAACCATGGCAGCAATCTTCGAACGGCGGCCATGATGACAATACAGCAGGATTTCCTTTTCTTTAGGAATTGTATCTATGTGAGATAGTAAATCGATATGTGGAATAAGTTCATCGACGATGTGTAGGGAAGAAATCGTGGCTTCACCAACGGTTCTTACGTCTATCACGTACGGTTTCCACCCATCTTTCATTTTTTCGTGGATCGCAACAGGTTCGAGATTCTGGATCACTGAAGTGGTAAGGCTTCTATCTGCTGCAGCAATGCTATCATCCGGACAGTTTTCTTCGATGTCGAGTAGGACTTCGGCTTTTCGCCGCTCAGGATCTTTACTGACTTTCAATCCACGGAAGCGCATCTCCAGAGCATCGTAAAGCATCAGTATCCCACTGAGTACATTGCCAATGTCCATTATGATCTTCAATACTTCATTCGCCTGTAAGGAACCAATGACTCCTGGAAGTACGCCCAATACACCTGCTTCAGCACAAGAGGGCGCCATTTCAGGAGGCGGAGGCGTGGGAAAGATATCGCGATAGCTGGGCCCGTTGTCATGATTGAAGACACTGAGTTGTCCTTCAAAGCGGTGTATCGAACCATAGACCCATGGAATATCAAGAATCTCACAGGCATCATTGATCAGGTATCGGGTAGCGAAATTGTCGGTACCATCTACAACCACGTCATGCCCTTTGAGAAATTCCAGCGCATTTTCAGTAGTCATCCTTTCTCCATAGGTTGTGACACTGATGGCTGGGTCCAATGCTTCAATCCTGTCGCGGGCACTATCCACTTTGGGTTGACCAACTGATTGACTGTCGTGGAGCACCTGCCTCTGAAGATTGGTGATGTCAACGATGTCATCATCAATGATGGTGAGAGAGCCTACTCCTGCAGCAGCGAGGTAGAGAATCACTGGTGAACCAAGTCCACCTGCGCCAATAACAGCGACCTTGGCCGCTCTGAGCCTTGCCTGACCTTCGACTCCTACTTGAGGTAAAATCAGATGTCTTGAGAAACGCTGAAGGTCAGCAGCACTCAACTCTTCTGCCATACAAGGTCCTCAGTGGCTGTTCTCTTCAAGCCAACGCTCGCAATCAATGGCTGCTTGGCAACCCATTCCGGCCGCAGTTATCGCCTGCCGATATCGAGTATCGACCACGTCGCCCGCTGCAAACACTCCTTCAACACTCGTCATTGTGAACTCTTTACTGATGATGTATCCATGTTCGTCGGTCTCTACTTGTCCATCAAGGAAACCAGTGATAGGTTTGTGTCCGATTGCAATGAATGCTCCAGTAGCCTGAATCTCTTCGGTTGAACCATCACGAGGGTCTTCCAAAACTGCGCCAGTCAGGCCGTCATCGTCAGATAGCCAGGTCCTGACCTGTCTGAATGGCCGAATCTCGATCTTGGGGTGGTTACTTGCTCGTTCCAGCATGACCTTGGATGCCTTCCATGTATCCCTTCTATGCAAGAGAGTCACTTTTGAAGCGAAACGTGTGAGGAATGTTGCTTCTTCCATGGCTGAATCGCCACCACCGATGACAAGAACTTCTTCGTCGCGGAAGAAGGCACCATCACAGGTCGCACATGTCGAGATTCCGCGTCCCTTCTGCGATGCTTCATTCTCCGCATCCAACCAAATGGCTTCGGCACCAGTCGAGATGATGACAGCATTGGAGAGGAATTGCTCCCCCTCTACGAACACTTTGAATGGGCGTTCGGAAAAATCGACCTTTTCGACATTCTTATCCTGTACCTTAAGTCCAAATCTTTCGGCTTGTTCTCTAAGATGGACCATCATTTCTGGGCCTGTCACTCCATCTGGATATCCTGGGAAGTTTTCAACATCGCTGGTCAGCATCAGTTGACCACCGGACATATACCCCGCGAACATCAACGGTTCCAGCATTGCCCGTGCGGTGTAAAGGCCAGCCGTATAGCCTGCAGGCCCACTCCCGATGATGATGACTTCGTGAATTTCGCCGGACATATCCACGGGTGGACAGGTGAATCCTTTGAAGGTTGGCCACCCGTTCTTGGCAGAATGTCGGCAGACCTTTGAAGGGGTCATAGTTCGAGATAGCATGGATGTTCTCAGTCATGCAATATGGGGACGACATCTAACTCACCATAGAATAGATTGGAGGCTTGCGGGTGCACTGGGAGTACTTCCTGACCTGTTCGCATTTGTTCCTTCAATGATATCTCAAGTTCTCAATGGAGATGTTAGAACCAAGGTTGATGAGAACTCTGTGACCTCCGACTTTCCTGCAATCGCTTGGGACCTTTACAAGATCAGCCATTCGTTGATATGGACTTTCGTCTTGTTTTTGATATTCTGGGGTTCATTGGAAATACGTCTTCGTAAAATCGGTTCAGGCGATCTCCTGCCTGCAGGAAAATGGCTTCAGACCTCGATGAGCCCTAGAACTGCTGCTACGTTCCTCATACTTCCATGGGTATTCCATATCTTACTCGATATTCCCACTCATACGATCAAGTTCTTCCCAACACCATTCTTGATGCCGTTCTCTGACTTCATGGTAGATGGCATAGGCTGGTCAACATGGTGGGTTTGGGGATTGAATGCAGTCGCTTTCACCTTAGTCTGGTGGTTTATCAGAAAAAACGATGCTCAGAGAACCGCAGCAATGGCATCGATAGCACCGCGAGCATGAGGGGCCAATCGAGACTCAACGTGTTCGGGTTCTGCCCCAGGTCCGATGATTCCAAGACCAATTGGTTTGTCATATTCCAGTTGTAATTCTAAAATCGTCTTCACGATGGCCTGACCCAACACCAAGCCGTGTTGAGTTTCACCCTTCTCGATGATTCCCAAGCAGGCTGCACCATCAATATCATCTCTGCATATCAAGCCCTTCAAGGCCAATGGTATCTCTAGACTTCCTGGAACCCAGATGACCTCTGCGACTTCGATTCCGAAGTCTTCGGCACGAGAATGAGCCAGTTCAAGCATGGTTTCTACATTCTCTCTATGAAATCGGGCGCAGACCAGTGCAATCTTCGGCATGTTACTCACCCGCCTGCATCAAACGTTCAACAGTATCGACGACAGCCTGTGTTTTTGCGTCGATTTCGATATTGACTTCATCCCCCGGCACCTTGCTGCCAAAACGGGTTCGAGAAAGTGTTTCTGGGATGAGTGCCACGCTGAATCCGGTGGCATCTGGTTCGACCACAGTCAATGAGCAGCCATCTATTGCAATGAATCCTTTTGCGGTCACATACTTCATCCACTTGCCTGCAATTGAGAATCGCATCATGCCATCAGCATGGGACTCTATGGTTGCGGTACAGGAAACATGGCCTGACATTTCATGCCCTCCAATCTCATCTCCTACTTTTGCTGCTCTTTCGAAATTGACCAAGTCTCCTGCTGTTAGAGAAGCCAGAGTTGTGATGTCAAGAGTCTCTTCAACCACATCGAACCAAACTCTTTCTTCTGTGAATCCTGAAACGGTCAAGCAAACTCCATCAATCGCTATTGACGCACCTTGTTCAATGTCATCAAGTTCCGGAATCTCAACACATAGTGAGCCATCTTCGAATGAAATCACTTCACCAAGGCCTTGGACGATTCCAGTGAACATCTCTAAACCTCTTCATCACTATCTTTGATATTCCACATATCTATGATTCGAGAAATGATCTTGCGAGTTCCATCTAGGTCATCTGATAATCCTTCGACCCTAGTGACTTCGATGTCATCGAATCCGCGTTCTTTCAATGCCTCTCTTATCGCTACTTCAGCATGGTCTTGATCATAGCCTAGGGCAATGATATCTGGTTTGACAATTGGCAGTATGTCAAAGATTGGTACATCAGGTGGGTTTCCAATCACCACTTCATCAACGGGTTTGAGACCAGCCACCATTCGACCTCGAAGTTCATGGGTAGTAATCGGTTCGTGTTTTCGCTTGCGCACAGTGTCATCATGTGCCACAACCACCGTCAAGTGTCCTCCCAACTCCTTCGCTTGCTCTAGATAGTGCAAGTGGCCTGCATGTAGCAGGTCAAAGACACCAACAGCCATGACTCGAGTCATTGTTTCACCTCTGATAGGATGTCCGAGCCAGAGACGAAAGGTATTCCGCGCTGCATTGCCCATTCTTGTGCTGCTTGCACCGCCAATGCTCCATCTCCATCTGGTTGTAGCATCTCGGCTCCAATTACCACCGGTTCAAGAGCAGCCAACCTTGCCATTGCTACTGCCAATTCGGTATGCCCTTGACGCATGCTCAGTCCACCTTCTGTTTCACGACATACCGGAATGTGTCCTGGAGTTCTGAATTCGTTTCCCAACTTCTTTACAGCATTCTCATCTTCTTTGCATTGTTCATACAGTTCTGCAAATCTTCTGGTTGTGAGTGACCTGTCAGTATCTGTTATTCCAGTGAATGTATCTCGATGATTCAGTGACAGTGTGAAGGCTGAGCGAGAATCATACTGTAGGTCATTGGTCACCAGTTCATCAAGCACGGGGTATTTTGTCGCGAGTACTTGTTCAGTATGCAAATCCTGCAGGAATGGGAGCTCGAACAATTCGCCAACTTCATGTCCAATCGCCAAGAACAACAGGCCACCGCAGTCCTTCCGTAATTGACGAATTGCTTCTGGAGTTGCTGCTCTCGCAGGGAATAACAGGTCAGTCTCCCCCTCCCTCCATTCTGCATCGAAGACACATATTGGATGACCTTTCGAAAATGCCTCGATGGCTGCTTGTAGAGCACTCATCGGGGAGTGCGACTTGAGTTAACGACATGAACCCCTCGGAGAGGAGTTGAAGAACCATGAGGTGCAGAACATCATCATGCCGGTAAGCAGTCAACAGCATATTGTTTTGAATATACACCCTTTCCGCCGGAAGGCCGCTGTAGCGGAGGACCTGTCATGCCAGTAAGAATGGGACCGGCAGGAGTGCCGTTATCTTGTAAGGGAAGAACGATTGTTGAAGGTATGGACGATGTCATTTCTTTGGGACTCGATACGATGGAGATTCAGACAGTCAGAATGGTGCAACCACATCATTTCGATCAGTATTGGCAGGCAGGTGTACTATCTCACAAGGCCGAATTTGAGATGAACATACACGGCCCATATTATGCCGAGTTGTTGGGTAATAGAGTACAACGAAACCGAGCTCTTGCTAAACTCGAAACCAGTATGCAGGCGGGTAAGGTCATCAATGCCCGTCACATCACCACTCACGTAGGCCCTTACTGTGGATATGCTCGCGGTACTGATGCCAATCAGCAGGTTGCAAACGTGCTTGCTGGAGTTGTTGAGAGGTCAGCACAACTTTGGGAAGATGAAACCGAGTATCCTGCATTCCCTTGGCTTCAAGACGGGACTCCCATGAAGGTGGGCGTTGAAACCAGTGGGAGGCAAGAACTCTGGGGTACGCTCGAAGAGGTTCTGGAGGTTGTCAATCACGTAGAAGGAACTGTTCCTGTACTCAACATGGCTCACATCCATGCCAGAGGCCATGGTCGCTTGAAGACCAGTGAGGATTACGGTGAATTGTTCGATCAGGTCAGGACTTCCATAGGTACCAAGACATTCTACTGCCATTTCTCGGGTGTTGAACACAGGATGGGAAATGCTCTGCATTATACTCAGATTAAGAAGAGCGACCTCAATTTCGAGCCATTGGCAGAATTCCTGATCGAAGAAGGAGATTGGCTCGATGTCACTGTGATCTCTGATTCACCATTGCTGGAACACGATGCGATGTATATGATGCAACATCTAGAGAGAAGTCGACACAAGCAGTTGGAGCGCAAGGCTCGTGAGGATAGACGCAGGGCTTTGGCTGCTCAGGCAGGAATGTCTCCAGAAGAGATGGAAGAAAGAGAGAAGGCTGAGAAGGAGAAGAGATTGGCCGCACAGAACGAGGCTGCCAAGGCAGAACTTGAGAAAGTCGAGACTCCAAAACCAGCCAAGGAAGAAAAGAAGGCTGAGAAGAAGGCGACTCCTGCAAAGAAGGGCGCTGCTAAGAAGGGTGCTGCGAAGAAAGATGATGGATTCTTCGAGGAAGCCAAAGAGGATGATGACCTGTTCTGAGGGCGGCTCAGTCCGTAAGCGTTGAAAAGGCGGCCCTGTTCGAAAAGCCTACCAAGGGACGGTAACTCAGCTGGGAGAGTGCCAGACTGAAGATCTGGAAGTCGCCGGTTCAAGCCCGGCCCGTCCCACTCAGCATCAACCACAGCCGTGTCTTAGCAGTTCTTGAAACGAACAAGTGATTCACAGAACTATTCGCGTCCGTCCATCAATTCGACCTGTCTTGCGTGAATCTGACCCAAGCCAATGTTTGCGAGGTCCAGTAGAGCGTCATTGTCTTGTCTGGAATAGGTCGCTTCTTCACCGGTTCCTTGAATCTCGACGTAGCGACCATCACTTGTCATGATTACATTCATGTCGACATCAGCGTTGCTGTCGAGGATGTAATCGAGGTCGAGCCAGGTCTTACCGTCGATGAGTCCAACGCTGAGGGCAGCGATGTCGTGTGGCATGACTGATTTTTCATGCGCAATTGCTTCTTCACCTTTCAATGCTGCAGGTTTGTATCCAGCCTTTGATTGTTCAAATGTAGGTCTGGATGCTGGCGGAAGGCAAACTCCAGAAGCGATTAGTCGGCGTATTGCAAGGCGTAAGGCAATGCTCGCTGCTGTGATTGAAGCACATCGAGTTCCTCCATCAGCATTGAGTATGTCACAATCGACATTGAGCGAGATTGGACCCAGTTGTTCAAGGTCTACTCCAGCCCTGAGTGAGCGAGCAATCAAGCGCTCAATCTCGAAGGTCCGTCCTTTGGCACCGCGCCTCTCGCGACGGAAGCGAGAATCTGTGGAGCCAGGCAGCAGAGAATATTCTGCATTTACCCAGCCTTTGGTCGAATCGCGTGGAAACCATCCTGGCAAGCGGGCATCCTTGGAAACGCAGACCAGCACAACGGTATCCCCCTGCTTGTAGAGAATCGATGCAAGCGCATTGGAGGTGAAATTGAAATCAACTGATATATCTCTCATTTCATCTGAAGGACGGTCTGTCTCCATGTCGGTCTTGAATTTCGCCATGGGCCGGCGACGGCCCTCCCACAATCAATGCTTCGTACACTCAAGTTGAAGGATTGGTCACCTGTGGGCTGGGCATGGCGCAACCCGAACCGGTCATCTGTGCAGTCGCTCGCACCCCTATTGGCAAGTTTCTAGGAAGCCTGTCAACCATGAGTGCAGTCGACCTTGGAATCGTCGCGGTCAAAGCGGTCATTGAAAGGTCAGGGGCAGATCCTGCCATCATCGACGAGGTGTTGTTCGGACAAGTTCTGCAGGCTGGTGCGGGACAAGCCCCTGCTAGACAGGTTGCGCTCGGTGCGGGATTGCCAGAATCAATCGCTGCCACCACCGTCAACAAGGTCTGTGGCTCCGGTCTGAAAACGGTGATGATGGCTGCTACATCTATACGCGCAGGAGAACATCGTTGCATCATCGCTGGTGGGATGGAGTCCATGTCAAAGTCACCTCACATGGTGTTCGACGGTCGCGGCCGTCGTCGTCTAGGTGGTTTCGAAATGGTTGATTCACTGATTCATGACGGACTTTGGGATGTCTACAATGATGAGCACATGGGGAATACTGGTGAAAGTGTTGCTTTGGAACATGGCATCAGTAGAGAGGATTCTGATTCATTTACGGTACGCAGTCATCTTTTGGCATCTTCTGCATGGGACAATGGTTGGTTCGATTGGGAAGTAGTACCTGTATCAGTTCCTCAGCGAAGAAAAGACCCAGTACTTGTTGAGAAAGACGAGGGTTTCCGTGCCGATACCTCGCTCGAAGGATTGTCTACACTGAGGCCAGCATTCGACAAGGAGGGGCAGGTCACTGCTGGGAATGCCAGTCAGATTTCGGACGGAGCGGCTGCTGTTCTAGTGGCTGACCGTGCATTGGCTGAAGAGATGGGTTGGGAAGTCATCTGTTCAATCAAGGACCATGTGACCAGTGGGGTCGCACCTGCTAGAGTGATGAGCGCTCCTA
>CAXRJY010000121.1:0-6297 GCA_964230915.1 Candidatus Poseidoniaceae archaeon
AGAATGAGCATCGATGAAATCCATGATGATGATTCTGAATACATTTTCGTAAGTGAATTCCTCAGGTACTTCGAGTTCGGGTAAACAGCAAAGCAACTGCGCCAAGGAATGTGACGCTGATTGGGGCCCATGAGCGGTGGAAAGCAATTCCATCACCTTCTGTTTCATTTCCTCATCATGTTCAAACTGTATGGTTGAACGCCCTCCTGCCAGCATCACTTCATCTTCTATATATCGAGTGATAGGTAAGATTTCATCGTTCAATCTAAGGGCATATGCCATGGCAATACTATCTGGATGGCAAGGGACTGGAAGAATGTCATCAGCGATGAATATGTCTGAAAGTTCGCCAATACTTCGCCGCATCTCAGTCAATGTCAGACGGTCCTTGGCAGGGTCATAATCTTCACAACGACCAGCATTCTGGATTGGCTGGAAAGTCACTCCTCTGACACAGGACCATTTCAGTGCATGACTGATGACCTCGCCCATCTCAGAATCATTGAGGTCCTTCTGAATTGTGCAAACCAGAGTTGTAGAGACTCCATTCGCCTCAAGGTTCTCCAATGCTTTCTGTCTGATTCCTCGCAGGTCAGCCCCGCGAAGACGCATCTGGGCTTCAGCGCTGAGACTATCGAATTGCAGGTAGACCTCAAGACCTGGAGAATACTTGGCCAAACGCTCAACAAATTCCGGCTCATTGGCGATTCTGATACCGTTACTGTTGATCATCAAGTGCTTGATAGGGCGCTCTTTACACGCATCAAGAATTTCGAAGAAGTCCGGATGCAACGTTGGCTCACCACCGCTCAGTTGCACTACATCTGGTTCGCCTTCATTCTCAACAATTGCATCGAGCATCTGCACAATATGCTCCAATGTGCGATAGGAGTCAGAACGATGAGTGCCGCTTGAAGCATAACAGATGGGGCAATTCAGATTGCAATGGTCTGTCAACTCGATCAATGTGAGGCATGAATGTTGTTCATGTGACGGACATAATCCACAATCGTAAGGACATCCGTACTTCATTGGAGTATTCCATTTTTCTGGCATCTCACTCGGTTTGACATAGGTCTCTCGACATCGCCGGTAATATTCCGCATCATCAGCCAAGAGTACTTTCTCACTCTTGGCACATGAGTAACACAACTTGTCCATGAAAACCATATCATCCTTGATGATGACCTTGGCTTCAACCCGTCTAAGGCAATCAGCACAAACAGAAGTAGCCGTATCGTAAAACAGGTAGTCCCTGATACGTCCGCTCATCATTCTTCTGACGTGAAGTATATGCCTTCAACATTGACCCGTATGACTCCGCGGCCATGGTACCAGAATATGCCGGCGATACAGGCAATTTGAATGGCAGAAAGAGTCACCAGGGGTGCATCAACAGGCTTCAGCCAATCGATGAGCAAGCGCCACCAAAGATAACCTACCATATATGCTCTGAATGCGCCACCTTGCGGCAAGTTTTTGCGACTGTATATCCATGCAACCAATGCCCAGATGAATATGATCTCATACAATTGAGTTGGGTGTCTGGAATGTCCATCACCAAAATCAACCCCCCAAGGCAAGGTGGTAGAATATCCAAATGTCGCATCATCAAGTCCACTGAAGAAACAACCCAACCTGCCGATTGACATTCCAACCGCAAGAGGAAGCACCCATTGGTCTCCAGTTCTTGCATTGATGTCTAGAAACTTCTTGGCTGTCTCAACACCAATCATTCCCCCCAGCAACCCACCGACCACTGTTTTACCGCCAATCAATAGGGCAGGAGAACCACTTAATCCCTCAAGAGTGGTCTGAGGATGCTCCAGCCATGCCAGAATCTTAGCTCCTAGAAGTGCTCCGAACAATGCTGCTAATGCAACCTGTACTCTCTTCTCATCACTCAGGGGGTCACCGATACGTCTCCTGACCAGAACCATTGTGAATACTGCAGCCACCCATCCTAGCATCTCAAAGAAGATGTGTGGATGCAACCCCATGATGAACACAGGGAATTCCATGCTCATTCCTCAAGTCAATACTTCAAGCAGACGGTCCTGTTCGACAGCCCTCCGCAATTCCAAAGCGATTCGCCGACCACTGCTCATCGGTTTCCGCCAAGTCGCATTTCCATATGGATGGCCTACACTCACGTGAACATTGGTGCCGCCGCCCAATCTAGGAGCCACATCGTAAATTGAATAATTCATATCCTTGTCAATGCAGGTCTGAAGGCAGAATGGACCAATGATTCCAGGATCATAATGTTCCTTTGAAGCCTCAATGAACTTCTCACCGATCTCAAAGGCAGATTCCAACAATGATTCTCTGATGGTTGCAGTATTGTGTCCAACCACGGTCATCTCAGGTATCTGTTGATGCAATGGCATGGTCATTTGTTGCGGAGCAGGTAAGCGTACATGCCCATCCAAAGATGATTCAAATCTCCAATCCACGCCGAGAAGTTCCAATTTCGGCATTTCTTCCTCAAGTGGACTGTAAAAGAAATTGAGATTGAAGACTGGACCAATGACATATCTCTCAATTCTCGCTCCAGCAAGACTCTCCTCATCGATGACACCTTGCTTGAGTAAATTCTGTGATTTCTGTTGATATTCGTCAAAAGATGCGCATGTGAAAAAGCCGCGCTCAAGTTTCTTCTCAGCATGGTGAAGTTTGACGATGACAAGGCAATCAATATCCTGTGGATCATCAATCGCCTCAGGATATGGCAGTCCTGCCTTATCGAGAATCCAGTAGTAGTCCTGTTCTTCTGTGCGCTCTTCCATACGCAACATGTTCCTGCTTCCGAACATTGGGACCATGAAATCATTCTCAATGGCATCGATGCCACAATAGGAAGTGAAGGAACGATTCGGAATATAGACCATATTCCTCTCCCTCATTCCCTGCTGGAAATCCGGAGCCAATACATCATCGAATCTATCCAGAACCACCGCCTTGTCGACCATGCCTCTACGCACTCTTCCAGAAGGTGTTCTCTGAGACCTGAAATACTCTGAATATGTTTTTTCACGGCCTTTCTGGCAATAAGCCACAGTTGGAAATCCTTCCTCTATGGCTCCATCGCAGATGTCGAGGGCAGAATGACTTGCAGTCATCCCTATTCGCAACTTCATGCGCTCATAATCTTCGATGATTGAGGCGATTTCATCTCTGACTATCAATCAAACCACTCCCATTTCAGTCGAAACGCTGTAGTTCCATCAACTGTTCCGTTGAAAGTGTTTCACCACTCATCAACTTCGACATCAGGTCCTGGACTCCTTCTCTGGAAGACTTAGAAGGCGCTGTTCCGCTTTCTACTCCTCTCATTGCTCCAAGAATCTGCTGAGTGCTGTGTAGACATCGAATCGAGACTATGTAGTGATGGTGTGCCTGATCTGCCTCCTTCTTTGAACGCCTCAGGCGACGATGCGCATCCTCCGCGGCCTCTCTCTTCTTGCTGACCTCATCATTCCATTCAATCATCAAGTCATGAGCCTGTTGTGCTTCTTCTGCGGCACGAGTCACTTCTAGGTGAGAAGACTCCTGTGCTTCTAGAGCAACTCGTAATTCTTCTCTGGCTTGCTTGAGTTCAACATTGTCATCTTCGGATCTCTTCAGGTCTTTGATCTGACCACTGATCTCCTTCAGACGCTTCATCACCTTACCTTCATTCTTACCGGTATGAACTCCCTGTTCAAATTCTCGCTCAAGCCTGCTGAACTCACGCGTCAAACTGTGTACTGTGGGTGCACGGTCCCTTCGATTTCGACCACGCCCACCTCCATATCCCTCATCTTTGGAAGGCTCTGCATCTCCGCGCAGCAATGCTAACTTCTCCTTTGCTTCACGCACCAAAACGTTGCAATCACTGCGTTCCTGTTTCTTTTCACGAACCTCTTGGTTCTTCTGATCTCTGAGATCACGCTGAGTTCGTTCTTGAGTAATGAGTTCTCTTACCTCAGAATTGAGGTTGTTTCTTATGCCTAGATGTTCTTTGGTACTATTGTTCCAATCATCCCGAACCTGTCTGAATTCGGTCGCCTTCTTGTCGACCAATTTTCTCTTCTCTTCTAACAGGCTCTTCAGTTCGCTCATCTGTGCATCACTCTACCTTACGGTTCGTCCCCGTTCCGTCGCTCCGGCGACCGGCAACCCCCATATGAACTCTGTCAGAGACCTGCATGAATGGAAGCATGTGAATTGAACCTGCCACCACCTCAATTTCACACCAACCTTGAAGGGGGGAAATAATGTGGCATAGGGGGAGAGCCATGTTTCTTGGAAGTGTTGCAGGAATTGAAAGAGTAATTCAGAATGATGTGAAACCACCTTATCTTTCACTTGTCACAGGCCCTCCTGGTTCCATGAAATCAGGTTTCTGTATGACCGTGCTTTCTAACCACCTTACCCGTACAGGCGAATTTGGACTATACTGCACAGTTGAAGAGTCTGTAGACAGCTTGCTCCGATCATGTGAATCATTAGGGCTGAATCTGCCTCACAACCTTCAAATCACTGATTTCACAGAATTGAGAAGAGAAAACGAAAACATGGATTACCTGAAATTCACCCGTAGGATGATAGAACACTTCAAGCAGCAGCATGGACATCGTTTCACTTGCTTCGTACTGGATTCTCTTGGCGCAATATACAGCCTCACCACTATCGACGAAAAAATGCGAAAGAAGATGTTCGGATTCTTTGATTTCCTGCGCGCCCAAAATCTCAATGTTTTCATCATCACTGAACGGCAAATCGGCACCCATGCAGAACTACAAGGCAATGAAGGGTTCCTCGCCGATGCTATTTTCTCGCTGGGACTTGATCGAAGAAATGGTACTCTAGTACGTACTTTGCAGGTCGAAAAGATGAGGCATGCACGCCATTCCATGGAGAAACAGGCCATCGAGGTAGGACCTCAAGGACCAGTCATTCTTGGACCACTGTTTGACTAGAGAAGTCTTCTCTCCAGGATATTGATATGCTCAGACAACGCGTGTCTCGCTTGTCCAAGCAACGCACTTTGTTCAAGAGTCAGCAATATCCAATGAGTTTCACCAAGTCGGTTGATCAGCATTTCTCCATTGTCGGAACTGACTATCATCTCTTGCAATGGACCTGATTCTGCTTTATTCCCGACCGGTGCCAATTGTTGCATCAGTGCAGCCCACCGTCCAACAATTGACGAGGCATCCACAGAAGAGGGTGAAACAGCCACCGGCATTGCCTCAATGTCGATTATCACGACCAGATTGGCTGCTGCATCGGCCCGTAACCGGTCAAGAGTTCCACCCCACACGAAACGCCCTGAGGCTGGCGGGTCATGGAGATTATGCATCCTCTGCCTTCAATGTGCCTTGCATCACGATTCCAAATGTGTCGCGATAATAATTACTTAATCGACCTAGAGCAACCAATCCTCGCCTGCTATAGAAATCAAAGGCCACATCATTCTCTTGTCTCACCTCTAGAGTGACAGCGGTCGCACCTTCATCGATGGCCAAGCGATTGAAACTCTGCCATGCTTCGGCAGCATACCCCTTCCGTCGGTACTTCTCCGCCACTAGAATTGTCAATATTCTGACAGTTTGGTCATCCAATTTCATGACCCAAAGAATACCTTGAATCAGATTCTCATTCAATGCCCGCTGTGAATCCATGCCAGTCGGTATCAGAATCAGACTTCCGCATGTCGGTGAAACCGGCATACTTCGAAGCAGATCGATGGTGTATTCCTCACCAGTGCACCTCTTGATCAATTCTCTGCAATTGAGAAGAGCCTGGGTTTCCATCTCACAAGGCAAAGGAGTGATGGCCCAGCGCAATGTTTGTTCAGACACGGATATCTACAGGCGATGTAGGGTTTTGAATATCGCTGTCACTCTCTTCTTCTAGTGGCCTTACCTTCGATATCTGGACGTCCCGTGCCTCGTTTTGGTGGCGGTGCGGATAATTTCCTCTGCTTGCGGTTCTTACGCCGCCTGCTTGTGGGCTTTGCTTCGCTACTCTCAGGATTCAGAGAAGAAATCCCGCCGCTGGACAACAATGCGTCGAAATCATCCATTGACATCGACTCGCCACTGGTTGCTTTTCGCTTGGCTTCCTTGATCTCAGCCTGAGTTGAGGAACGGTGCTTTGGGGACTTGTCTCTGGAGTGTCTTTTTCGAGAATCTTGTTTGGGCTTCCTATCCTTGTTCTTCTCAATACGCAACCATGCTTCAAGCCTACCTATCTCGCGATTTGTTTCTCGTAACTCTGCAATCTTTGCATTCATCTTCTGCAGTAGGT